>CADCUW010000591.1 GCA_902805985.1 uncultured Rubrobacteraceae bacterium | reverse complement strand
GGAGACGAGGATGGCCGCCGGACGCGGCAGGAACCTCGAGAGGGCGCGCACCGGGAAGGAGAGCGCGAGGGCGAGCGCGAACCCGCCCGCCGCGACCAGCGGCACCGCCGGCGCGGCGTAGGCGAGGAGCGCCAGCAGGGCGACGGCGGCGAGAACCAGCAGGGTCCGGACGCGGGCCGTTACCAAGATCGGGGTCGGACGCCTTCCCGGGACCACGCCCGCGTTCTTCGTAGCGGCCCTCTTCCGGGTCTCCATCTTCTTGCCCCGCCTTCCCGCGCGGACGGTACGGTCCGCCGCCGAACGTGTCTCGGACCCGCCGGCTAGAGCGGCGCCCACCCATCAAGGAGCAACCATCCGCTGTTGAGCACGAGCAGCGCCCCGATCACGTACAGCGACCAGATGGTGACCGGGCGGCTCCAGCGGTCTATGGCCTTCTCGGCGCCCCTCAGGAACGCCGCGGCCCCGCCGCGCAACACGAAGTACCCAGCGAGCAGCAGTAGGAGCGGCAGGGCGTAGACGGCCACGTAGAGCGCCAGCGCGGCGAGGGCGCCGGCCAGGCCGAGGCCGGCCTGCGTCATGCGCTCGACGGCGATAATGAGGGGAAAGGCCGTCGGGAGGTCCGAGCCCGTGACGCTGGCCCCGATCAGGAAGGTCGCGGCGGGGTGGAGGTTCTTGAAGGCGCGCCTGGACCCGTCTTTGGGCGTCCTGCGCTGCATCCAGACCCCGGCGGCGATCATGACGGCCCCAAGCACCACGAGGAGCGCGTGTACCCACGGACCGCTCAGGTAACCCAGGACCCTCACGAACACGGCCCCGAGGCCGAGGTAAAGGAGCACGCCGCCCGCAAGGTAGGCGAGGCACGCGCCCGCCACGAAGGAGAGGGCCCTGGGGATGGGCCGCAGGGTCAGAAGCAGGAAGACGGCGCCAGCTATGGTGACGGGGTTCAGGCTGTCGAGCAGGGCGAGCGCGAACAGCGCCAGCAGCAGCCCGGCCGTCATCTCGGCCCCCCGTTCTCCCCCGCGACCCCGAACAGCAGGGTCTCCGTCACCAGCCGGGTGGTGTCGCGCGGGGCCAGGTCCCCGTCCCTGACGCCCTCCCACGCGGCGAACAGCAGCGCGCCCATCGCGTGGAGTATCCAGGCCGACGGCACCCCGGCCCGGAACGTCCCCTCGTGCTTGCCGCGCTCGATCAGCGCGCGGATGGGGGCATCTATGCGCCCCTCCGAGGCCTCGAGCTCGGGATCGTCCTCCAACTGCGCCTCGGCCAACAGGAAATGGTACCGCTCACCGACGGGAACGAGCTCCTCGAACAACCGCTCCGTCGCCCCTCGCACGGAACCTTCTTCGAGCCGGGCCCTCTCTATGGCGGCCTCGCACTCCTCGATAGCGTCCATCGCTATGGCCCGGATCAGGGCCTCCCGGTTCCGAAAGTGGCGGTGCAACGTGGTCCTCCCAACCCCCGCCGCATACGCGATCCTCTCCATCGAAGCTCCCCGGTCCACCACCAGCAACCGCGCCGCCGCCTCCAGAATCCCCCGCTCCGCACCCACCCGCCTCAAGAACGCCCCGTCTCTCTATTTTGGAACTTCAATGTTCGTATTGAAACATAAATGTTCCACTAGTCAAGTTGAGGCGAGTGGCGACACGGTACGCCGGGCTCCGGGGGCACCGGCGGGAGGACGAGGACGGGAGGATGTATTGGGCCTCGTGAACAGGAACGGCCGGACTGGGAGGTACGCTCGTTCATTTGCTCCCACTTCGTGGAGCACGGGGTTCCGCCGGCGGCGGAGCGGGCGGCCTACGAGCGGCTCCACGCGCGACACGCCATCTTCCTGGATCCCGGGACCCGCGAGGTCCGGATGGCCTTCCCTTTCTCCGGGGTACCCACGCCGTTCCGGATCCGGGCCGGCGGGCGCTCGTTTACTCGGCGAACTGCGCCTGGGACATGCTCGGCATCCCGGCCGCGCTGCGCGCCGACGCCGAGATAGAGGCCGAGTACGCCGGGGATGGGTCCCCGGTGCGCCTGTCGGTCGAGGGTGGCGAGTTGCGGGGCGGGGCTGCGGGCTTCGTCTACTTCCCGTTGCCGCTCGGGCGCTGGTATGAGGACCTGATCTTCACCTGGGCCAACATCCTGCTCTTCCGGTCGGAGGAGATTGACGGGTGGTGCGAGGGGGACAGCGCGCCTCGCGGCGAGGCGCTGACGCTGACCTGGGAGCTGTCGAAGGCGTGGTACGGCGACCGGCTCTCACCAGGCTACAGGGATAGGACGGCCGAGGAAGTGGAGCGGGTCTTCGGTAGCCTCGGCCTCACGAGAGCGTTCTGGCGCCCGTAACCGCCGTCGAAGTGGCGGTTACGCACGGGAGGAGATGGCCGGACGCGGCGGGAGCTGTCTTCGCCGCGTCCAGTCCTGTTTCGGCCGAAAGCCGGTACCCTAACCTACGGGCTGGCCGCCCGTTATGTCGATGGAGGAGCCATTGACGTAGCTCGCTTCGTCCGAGGCGAGGAAGACGAAGGCGGGGGCTAGTTCGACGGGCTGGCCCGGGCGTCCGGTAGGGGATTGCAGGCCGAACTGGGAGACCGTCTCTGCCTCCATAGAGGCCGGGATTATGGGGGTCCAAACGGGGCCGGGGGCGACGACGTTGGCGCGGAGTCCGTACTGGATCACGTCCTGGGCGAGGCCCTCGGTGAAGGTGACGATGGCCCCCTTGGTCGCCGAGTAGGGGAGGAGGGTCGGGGAGGGTTTGTACG
>CADCUW010000590.1 GCA_902805985.1 uncultured Rubrobacteraceae bacterium | reverse complement strand
CCCCGAGCCCGGCCATAAGCTCCGCCTCGGTCTTCCCGACGCCCGCGAAGACGACCTTCTTCGGGTCGAACCCGGCCCGCATCGCCCGGTAGAGCTCCCCGCCGGAGACAATGTCGGCCCCCGCCCCGAGGGACGCGAGTGCCCGCAGAACGGCGAGGTTGCCATTCGCTTTCACCGCGTAGCAGACCAGGTGGTCGAGGCCGGAGAAGGCTTCGTCGAGCTCCGTGTAGGCCTTCTGTATAGCGGCGTGGCTGTAGACGTAGGTGGGGGTGCCGGCAGCGCGGGCGATCTCGTCGAGGGCGACCCCCTCGCAGCGGAGGGCTCCCCCCTCGTAGTAGAAGTCGTCCAAGACCTTCCTCCTCGCTCCGCCGTGGAAGTGCTATATTCTCGCTCCTGTAACCGGAGCCGTAGGGGAGAATATACCCCGTGACGAAACCCCGCGCGACACCACCTGAAGAAGAGATCAAGGCGCCGCCCCTGCTCCTGAACCCCGTCCTCGAAGACCAAGGCGCCTACCCGCTCCTCCGCCTCGACGAACGCCGCAGGGAGCTTGAAGAGCGGGGCGCCGAGACCTTCGACTTCGGCACCGGCGACCCCCGCGAACCGACCGAAGGGCTCATCCGGCAGGCCTTGAAGGACGGCGTCCCCGAGACCAGCCGCTACCCCACGACGGCCGGCAGCCGGGAGCTCCGCGAGGCCTTCGCGAACTGGATGGGCCGCCGCCACGGCGTGGCGCTGGACCCGGAGACAGAGGTCCTGCCCGCCGCCGGTTCCAAGGAGGCCATCTTCCACGCCCCGCTCGCCTTCTTGCACCCCTCGCACGAGAGGCGCGGCGTCGCCTACGGCACGCCAGGCTACCCGGTCTACGAGCGCGGGACCGTCTTCGCCGGCGGCGAGGCGCGGCCGGTCGAGTTGGACGAGGGGAATAGGTTCCTGCTGCCGCCCGGGGCGGTTGACCCCGGAGAGGTCCGGATACTCTGGATCAACTACCCCCATAACCCAACCGGCGCCACGGCGACCTACGAGTACCTCGAAAGGCTCGCCGCCTACTGCCGCGAGCACGACATACTCCTCTTCTCCGACGAGTGCTACAACGACCTCTACTCGGGCGAACCGCCGCCATCTATCCTGGAGGTCACGAAGGAGCGGACCCTGGCGTTCTGCTCCCTCTCCAAGCGCAGCGGCATGACCGGCTACCGCTCGGCGATGATGGCCGGCGACCCCGAGCTCGTCGCGGCGCTCAAGAAGCTCCGCCCCTCCATAGGCGTCGCCTCCCAGGCCTTCGTGCAGGACGCCGCCACCGCAGCCTGGAACGATGATGAACACGTGGAGAAGCGACGCCGGGTCTTCGACGAGAAACGCACCCTCTTCACGCGGTTCTTCGACAGGATCGGCCTGAAGTACCTCCCCACGGACGCGAGCTTCTACCTCTGGGTCGCCGTGCCGGGGGCGTTCGCCGGCGACGACGAAGCGTACGCGATGCGCCTTCTCGAAGAGGGCATCCTCGTGGCACCGGGCCGGTCCTTCGGGGCGGGTGGCGAGGGCTACGTGCGGGTCGCGCTCGTGCCGGGGCTTGAGGCGTGCGGGCGGGCGATAGAGCGGTGGGGGCGTCTCTCCACCTAAAGCGGATCTCCCTTTCTGACGAGTATTTACCGTGTGCTAGCGTGGTTGTATCGAGCAGAGGTCTCTTCGAGAAGAAGGCGCTTTGGGTGCTGTAAGGTCGAGGCCGATTGCCGCGGCCGAGTTCTGGCGCCTGCCGGGGGACGGCGAGCGGCGTTCCCTGCTTCGGGGTGAGGTAGTCGAAGAGATGCCGCCCGGAGGACGATACGGGATCGTGGCTTCCGAGATTGCCGTCCGGTTGCACGCGTGGTCCAGGAGCAGTCCGCGAGGACGTGTCGGCGCCGGGTCGGGGGTCTTACTGGGTCGGGACCCGGACACGGTACGCGGGCCGGACGTCTTCTGCGTCGGGCCCGAGCGAATGCCGGATACTTGCGTTCCCGAAGCATTTTGGAACGTGGCGCCCGACCTGACCGTAGAGGTGGTCTCTCCAGGCGAAGGGGCGGGAGACGTGCGCGAGAAGGCCCGCGACTACCTGGCAGCCGGCACCCAGCTCGTCTGGGTGCCGGCTGCCCACGGACGAGGGAGGTCGTGGTCCACACCCCCGACGGCCTGGCGAGGACGTACGAAGACGAGAGCGTGCTGGAGGGGTTCGAGAACCTGCCCGGTTTTCGTTGCGCCGTGTCGGATCTCTTCCGTTGATGGAGCGCGACCCCGCCCTGGCGAGGCTCCACCTCCTCATCGGGTGCTTCGTAGCGTTGGTTGGCCCCTTCATCGCCTGGAACGACTTCGAGAAGTTCGTGTTCGCGTCTCTTATGCTCGTCTCCCTCGGTGGGGTGATGTTCTCCCGAGCCGCCATGTACGCGCTACCGGACATCCCGGGTCCGGCCAGGACGACCGTGCGCGCCCTGAACGTCGTGTTCGTCCTGGCTACCATCTCCCTCGCGGCCACGACCGTGCTGTCCGAAGTCCGGTAGCCGGCGGACCGGTCTCGCGGGGCCGGGGATAGACCGAGGCTCCCTGCTAAACTGCGCCGTGCCGACACAGGCTGGCACACCGGAAAGGACGCATGAGAGAGAAGATCGAAGCCGCATTCGAAGACCGCGCGCTGCTCGAAGACGAGGAATACCGCGAAGCCGTCTTCAGCACGATAGCCGCGCTGGACCGGGGCGAGTTGCGGGTCGCCGAGA
>CADCUW010000589.1:3873-10203 GCA_902805985.1 uncultured Rubrobacteraceae bacterium | reverse complement strand
AGCAACAGGATGCCGAAGACGGCGGCCACGGAGAGCTGGAAGCCCGTGCTGTAGACGAGGAGCGGGTTGTACGCGAGGACCGAAGCGAGCATCGTCGTCATGAAGTGCAAGGCGGAGACCTGGCGGCTGAGGGGCTTCGCCGCCAGCACGAACGTGGCGATCACCCCGGCCCTGATGGCGGAAGGGGGCGCGCCCGCGATCACAATGTAGAGCCACGTGAGAAGGATCGTGGCTCCGGCCCTGGCGTTCGGCGGCACGGCCACGAGGCGCAAGCCGAAGAACGCCCCCGCGGGTGCTCGTGCTCCCGACCCAGACCAGCAGGCCTTCGCCCCGCTCACGCAGGTGCGGCAGCGCCGCGCGGTTGAGCCGCTGCGTGGAGAGGACGTTCGTGTCGTAGATCTCGGCGATCTGCTCGACGGTAAAGGCCTCCGTAGGACCTAAAACCATTTGGCCGGCGTTGTGGACTACGACATCGATGCGGTCTTGCTCGGAGACCACCTCCGCGACGGCCCCGTCTACCGAGTCCTGGTCCGAGACGTCCATCTCGACGGGTCGGAGGCGTCGTTGTTCGACGACGCGTACCCGCGGGCATCGGCGGCGGCCTTCTGGTTGCGGCCACCGACGTCGCGCATCCCGGCGCAGACGGCGTGACCGGCGTCGGCGAGCTCGCGCGCGGTCATGGCGCCGAACCCACTCGACGCGCCGCTAATGATGATTACCTTGTTCATGGTGCCGTCCCCTTGAGTCCGTGCGTACTATTGACTTCTCGATCCGGCGCAGCGGTACCCTAGACGGCGCCCCCGTTGGCGTACAGGGTCTGGCCGTTGACCCAGCGTCCCGGGCCGGCGAGGAACGACACCACCTCGGCGATGTCCTCCGGTTCTCCGAGCCTGTTCATAGGGTTCAGGCCCGCTATGCGCTCGATAGTCTCCTGGTCCTTGCCGTCCAGGAATAGGGGCGTCGCCACCGGCCCCGGCGCCACGGCGTTGACGGTGATGTCGCGGCCCCGCAGTTCGCGGGCGAGGATCAGGCTTACGGCCTCCACCGCGCCCTTGGTCGCCGCGTAGGCCGCGTAGGCCGGCTGCTGCAGCTTCACCACCGATGAGGAGAAGTTGACGATGGCCCCACCCTCGCGCAGCCGCCTGGCGGCGAGCTGGGTGACGATGAAGGTGCCCCGGATGTTGGTTCGGTGCATCCGATCCAGGTCGTCCAGGTCAAAGTCTACGAGGGGGCCGAGGAGCATGATGCCAGCGGTGTTCACCACGACGTCGATACCGCCGAAGTTCCGCTCGACGGCGTCGAAGGCCTCTGCCATGGCCCCCTCGTCGGCGACGTCCCCGCCCACGGTCATCGCCCGGCCACCGGCGGAGGTGATCGACTCGACGACCTCGTCGGCCCTGGCCTCGTTGCCGGCGTAATGAACCGCAACGGCGATGCCGTCCCGGGCAAGCCGCTCGGAGGTGTCGCGGCCTATGCCGCCGGATCCCCCGGTGACAAGCGCGACGCGTGTGTTTTCAACCATTTGTTCTCTCCTCTAAGTATCGGGGGGCCAGTTTGCGTACTACCCGTTACCGATCGCGGTCGGCGACAAGGACCGTCTAGGACAGGATGCTCTCCTTTCTCGTCCGTCGTCGGGATGAACCCTGCGAACTCCCCGAACGATGTGTACACTGTGTCCACATAATAATAGATATATACAGTATGTCAATATAATTTTTGAGGATTTTCCGAGAAGAGGAGGTAGAAGATAGGCGCCACTGGCAAGGAACAGCAGCCGGCCCGTCCCGGCCGCGGTCGGCGGCCGGCGGACAAGGTGCGGGCCGAGATCCTGGAGGCCGCGGGGAAGCTGCTGCTAGACGAAGGCATGGCGGGGTTTAGCGTCGCGCGGGTGGCTTCGCTCTCCGGGGCGAGCCGAATGACGATCCACAAGTGGTGGCCGTCGAAGGGGGCTCTGGCGTTCGACGCTTACCTGGCGTCGGTCTCCGAGGTGCTGGCATTTCCCGACACCGGCGACGTCGAGGCGGACCTGCGCGCGCAACTGCACGCCTTCGTGCGCCTCATCACCGAAACCCCCGCGGGGCGCGTTGTTTCGGAGTTAATGGGGCAATCGCAGACGGATCCCGAGCTGCGTTCGGCTATGGTCGAGCAGTACACCACGCCGCGCCGAAGCCTGGCGGTCGAGACGATGGAACGCGGGCAGGCACGAGGCCAATTGCGGAACGACGTCGACCCGAGCGTCGTGGTCGACCAACTCTGGGGGGCCTGCTACAACCGCCTGCTCAACCCCGACCTGCCGATCACGGTCACGTTCGCCGATGCGCTCCTGGACAACGTCTGGCGCGGCATCGCCGCTTAGAGCAATCACCGGGGCAGGGACGCTCCGCTCGACGGCCACGAGGCGGACGTGGTCCTCGTGCGCCCGGACAGCCGGGGGCCGGAAGACCCGGAGCAGGTAGAGAGTACGCTTGCAGTAGAGAGCCCCGATTTATCGGTGGGGGCTCTTTTACGCTTTCGCGTCTTCCGCGTGGATGAATGGAAGAGAGTAGAGAGTGGAGCCGAGGGGGCTCGAACCCCTGACCTCCGCGCTGCCAGCGCGGCGCTCTCCCAGCTGAGCTACGGCCCCGAAAAATCCGTCAGAGTATATGCACCGCCTCGCGGGGTGTCAACGTAGCGCGCAGGTGTGACCGGATTACTCCTCCCAGCGCTCCTGCGGGGCGCTGCGCCAGAGGGATTCGAGGCGGTAGTAGTCCCTGGCCTCGTCCGTGAAGACGTGGACGACGACATCGAGGAAGTCTACGCTGATCCAGGCCGACCCCTCGTCGACTCGCTTCGAGCGGGGGCGGTGTCCGGCCTCTATCATCTTGTCTATGACCTCTTCGGCGACCCGGCGCGTCTGCCGGTCGGTCTCGGCGCTCGCGACCACGAAGTAGTCAGCATACGAGACCAACTCTCGCAAATCGATGATGGTCACGTCCTTGCCGAACATCTCGACGGCCGCCCGGGCGGCCGTCTCGGCCATCTCGCGGGTGACCTCCTCGCCACGGGTAGCGAAACCCTGCCGCCGGGCGACGGACTCGTCCCCCATCACCGAACTCCCTCCTTCAAGTGCTCCCCTTCCGTCCGTTTTCCGTCTCCTTCATACAGCCTCCTCCGGGTAATGATCTCCCGCACCTTCTCGGGCACGAGGTACCTTATGCTCTTGCCCTGCAACATCCTGCGGCGTATACCGGTCGCCGAGATATCGACCCGCGTGCACTCGACGGGGAAGATCCGATCAAAGTTGCGCAGGCCCGCCTCCAGGTGGTCGAGTTTGGAGAGGTCGTAGCCCGGCCTCGTAGCCGCCACCATCACGACCTCCTCCAGCAGCCGGTCCGGCTCCTTCCACGAGAGCAGGTTCGAGACCTCGTCAGCCCCGGTTACGAAGAACCACTCGTGCTCGGGGGAACGAGACTTGAGGATCCCGACGGTCTCGACGCTGTGCATCGGTCGGCCGGCGTCCACCTCCACCCGGTCGGCGGAGAAGCGTTCGTTGGCCTCGACGGCGGCCTCGACCATCGCGTAGCGGTCCTCGGCGGTGGCCCGGACGCTCGATGCCTCCTTGTGGGGCGGTATGCCGCCGGGCACGAAGACGACTTGGTCGAGGTCGAGCTCGCCCATGACCTGCTCGGCGATGATCATGTGCCCCTGATGCACGGGATCGAAGGTCCCGCCGAAGATGGCTATCCGCATACCAACCTCACCTGAAATCGAATACCGCCTCCCCGATCCGCACCTCGTCGCCCTCCTCGGCACCCGCCCGCCTGAGGGCCCCTACGACCCCGCTCTTCTCAAGCTCCCTCTGAAAGCGCTCTATGCCCTCGGGGTTGTCCCAGTCGGTCTTGAGGGCGAGCCGCTCTACCTCCTCGCCGGCGACGACGAAGCCGCCGTTCTCGCGGCCGATCCGAAGCCCCTTCCAGGTCGGGCGGTAGACCCTGTGCTCCCGCTCGGTGGCGGGCATCGCGGCGCGCTCCCCGAGACGGCGGACCATCCCCTCGACGTGGTCCCTGAAAGCCCCGACCCCCTCGCCCGTCTCCGCCGAGATCAGGAACGCCCCGGGGAAGGCGTCGCGCAGGTACGCGCGGAGCTCTTCGTCGAGGAGGTCTACCTTGTTGAGCGCGGTGACGGTCGGCCGCTCGGAGAGGCCAGCGGCATGGAGCTCGGCGAGGAGGGTCCCCTGCGCCCCTTCGGGGTCTTCGCTCGCGTCGAGGACGAGGGCGAGCAATCGGGCGCGGGCGACGTGGCGCAGGAAGCGATTGCCGAGGCCCCGGCCCTCGCTGGCGCCCGAGATCAAACCCGGTATGTCGGCCACCACGAAGGGGTTCTTGTGGGTTTTCTCGTCAACCACCCCGAGCTGGGGGGAGAGGGTTGTGAAAGGGTAATCTCCCACCCGCGGGCGGGCGGCGCTTAAAGTGCGCAGCAGGGAGGACTTGCCGGCGTTCGGCAGGCCAACGAGGCCGACGTCGGAGAGGACCTTGAGCTCGAGCAGAAGCTCGCGCTCCTCGCCCGGCAGCCCCCGCTCCCTGAAGGCTGGCGCCTGCCGCGTAGAGGTGGCGAAGGAGCCGTTGCCCCGCCCGCCCTCCCCACCGTGGGCGACCACAAAGGAGGCGCCGGGCTCTGAGAGGTCCGCGAGCAGGCCGTGCTCGTCGAAGACCTGGGTGCCGACGGGGACGTCGAGGTGCGTGTCGCCGCCGCGCTCGCCGGCGCGGTTGTTGCCGGAGCCGTGCCGGCCGCGGTCGGCCCTTATGAGTTGGCGGCGGGCGTAGGGTTCGAGCGTGGTCAGGTCTTCTGTGGCATGCAGGACCACGGACCCGCCGTCACCGCCGCGCCCGCCGTCCGGGCCGCCGCGCGGCTTGTACTTCTCGCGGTTGAAAGAGACGCTGCCGTCACCGCCGCGTCCCCCGCGGACGGTGAAACGGGCTTCATCGACGAACTGCAAAGGGGCTACATACCCCCGATACGCGCGGTCCTCAGGCCGTGGCCTCCTCCAGGACGGGAGCCTCTACCACGCGCACCGTGCTCTTGCCGCGGGTGCGCCCGAAATCAACCCTGCCGTCCACCTTGGCGAAGAGCGTGTCGTCCGAGCCCTTGCCGACGTTCTGCCCGGCGCGGACCTTCGAGCCGCGCTGGCGCACGATGATGCTGCCGGCGGTGACCGTCTGGCCGCCGTAGGCCTTCACGCCGAGGCGCCTGCCCGCCGAGTCGCGACCGTTGCGGGAGGACCCGCCGCCCTTTTTATGAGCCATCCTTAAACCTCCAGAACCTTCACCCGGGTCTGCGCCTGGCGGTGCCCGGTCTTCTTCCTGCTGTTCTTCTTCGCGCGGTACTTGTAGATGTGGATCTTCTCTCCGCGCAGGTGCTCGAGTATCTCGACCCTGGCCGTCCGGTCGCCCAGATCAAAGCCCTCGTCGTCAACCGTGAAGCCTACCGGGAGCTCGACCGAGTCCCCGACCTCGCCCTTCACGCGGTCCAGGACCAACTCCTGGCCCTCCCGCACCCTGTACTGCTTTCCGCCGCTCTTTACAACCGCAAACATCCATCGCTCCTAGAACTTTTCAAAAGGATCCATCAGGCTCTTCGACGGAACAGTATACCCGCCACGCACCCCGAAGACCAGCCGCGTTCCAGGCATTGAGGTCTTGAGGTTCGAGGTTTTGAGGGGTGAAGGAGAGAGACCGCCGGGGCTATGCGACCCGGCTACGGCGAAGGGCGGCGATCTCAGGCTGCGGGCCACCCAGCGCACCCCTTATGTATGCCTGAAACCTCAAGACTACACTTTAGGGGTCTTGGAGGCCTCCGAGCGCGAGCGCATCGCGATGCTCTGGAGGAGGCCCAAAGACATCACGCTCACGACGAGGCTGCTTCGCCCGTAGGAGATGAACGGCAGGGGAATGCCCGTGACCGGCATGATGCCCATCGTCATGCCGACATTGACGAGTACGTGAAAGAGGAACATCGTGCCGATGCCGACCGCTATGAGGACCCCGAACCGGTCGCGCGAGATGGTCGCGACGTGGAGTATGCGCCAGATCAGAACGAAGAACAGGAATATCAGCGCCATGCTCCCCACGAACCCGAACCTCTCCGCAAGGTTCGAGAAGATAAAGTCCGTGTGGTCCTCCGGCAAGAAGCCTAAGTTCGCGAGCGTCGTGGCGTCGAAGCCTTTACCCGTGATGCCGCCCGAGCCTATCGCCATCTTGGACTGGGCGACCTGGTAGCCGAGGTCGCCCGAGGTGCTCTGGTCCATGAACGACGTGAGCCGGGCGACCTGGTATTCCTCGAGGATGCCGAGCT
>CADCUW010000589.1:0-3773 GCA_902805985.1 uncultured Rubrobacteraceae bacterium | reverse complement strand
CCCGTGATGCCGCCCGAGCCTATCGCCATCTTGGACTGGGCGACCTGGTAGCCGAGGTCGCCCGAGGTGCTCTGGTCCATGAACGACGTGAGCCGGGCGACCTGGTATTCCTCGAGGATGCCGAGCTTGACCCCGAGGACCATCGCGACGACGCCCGCCAGGATGAGGCCCCCGAGTTGGATGAGGCGCGCGCCGGCGACGTAGGCCATCACCAGGAAGACCGCCCCGAAGACCGTCGCGGTACCGAGGTCCGGCTGGACCAGCACCAGCAGGCCCGGAACCGCCGTGACCCCGAGCGCCTTCAGGAAGACCCCGTGCTCGTAGACGGCCTTCTCGGCGAAGAACCCGGCGAGGACGACGACCATGAGCGGCTTGGCGAACTCCGAGGGCTGAACCCGGATCGGGCCCACGTCCAGCCAGCTCGTGGCGCCGTTGGCCGTGGCGCCCATCAGCGTCACCGCGAGCAGCATGACGATGGCGAGGCCGTAGATCGGTCGCAGGAACCGGCGCCAGAGGCGGTAGTCGACGATCGCCAGCGGTATCGCCCCCATGAAACCGACGACGAATCCTATGGCCTGGTTGGTGGCGTAGGCCTCCCTCGCGTCGGTGCCGGCCACGTAGACGGCCAGGATGCCGAACCCGGAGAGCGCCAGGGAGACAAGCAGCAGCGGCACGTCCATGGCCCTCCACAGACGGGGGCTCTCCTTCCTGGTCTTCCTGGCCTCCCTGCGGAGAAAGTCCTCGCGGGTGAGGCTCACGTAGACTCCCACACGCGGCTCTTGGCGTTAACGGTCTTCAACAGCCATCCTCCAACCAGGTAGGCCAGCACGGCGTTCAGCAGGGCGTCGGGTAGTATACCGGCGACGGCGTACTCCGCCAGCGGCGGCCCGTCGTACCCGGCAAGGCCGCGGGCCGTCCACCCCAGGAGCCCGAAGGCGGCCACGCAGACCGCGACGACCTGCGAGAGGAGCACCCTCTCTGTACCCTTGCGGCGCACGGCGCTGACCCTTCCCGAGAGCGCCCCGGCGGCGAGGCCTGCGAGAGCCCCGACCCCGAAGAGCCCGCTGCTCAAAGAGTCGAGCAGGATGCCGCCGAAGAAGCCCAAGAGCACGGCCTGCAAGTCCCGCAGGGGCGAGACGGCGAAGACGATACCTATCAGGGCGAACTTGGGTGAGACGTAGCCGAAGGTCAGGTACGGGCCGAGCACGGCCTCGAGGAGGGCGGCTGCGGCCACGATGATCGAGGCCCGCACGACGGACGGCTGCTCGACCATCCCTCTAGGCCCCCTTGCCGGCCCAGTCGACGATCACCCTGACGTCTTCGAGGTCGTCGGGGGTCATGGCGGGGTCCACCACGATCTTCTTGAACTGGTCGATGTCCTGCTTCGTTACGGACTCGACGGTGCCGACGTAGAGTCCCGGCGGCTCGAGCAGGTCCCTGCCCGCCGCCCGCCCGCTGGTGACGACGTAGTCGCCCTCCTCGGCCCGCAGGCTATGCTCCACGTAGTCCACGCCGAAGTAGCCTTCGAGGCTCGTATTGAGCATCCCCTGGCCGAACGGGACACCCTCCGCGGTGACGGCGGGCGAGACCTCGGAGGAGGCCGGGTCGAACTGGGCGGGGGGCACGATCCTGACCCCGGCGAAGAACATGCGGTCGGTGATGAGCATGACCTGGGCCGTGTGCCTGGAGACGTTTGTCGTGCGCCCGACGAGCGTGTTCTCCCCGACCACCACGGGCTGGTCGTCCTCTATCCCGTCCTCGGTGCCGACGTCGATGACGATCCTCTCGGAGAACTGGTCCCCCACGGGCGCCACGACCCTCGCCAGCGGCCCGTACTCGTAGACGGTCCTCTGGCCTTCTAGCAGGCCCCGCAGGCGCTCGTTCTCCTGCTGCAGGCGCGAGGTCTGGGCGGCGAGCGCCTCCGTGTCGCGCAGCTCGGCGCGCAGGCGCTCCTCCTCGCCCTTGTCGAAGGCGTTGCCGACCCTGTCAGCGGTCTCACGAATGGGAGAGAACAGGGCGCCGACGACGCCCCGCACCGGCTGGAGGACCTCGGCGGCCCCGAGTTGGACCGTGTGCAGCGGGCCGCACTCGCCCCCGGCGGAGCAGTCCCCCTCCTTCACGTACACCGTGAAGAGCGTGAGGCTCACCACGCAGAGCACACAGAGGGCCGCGAACCCGCTCGCAGCACTTGACTTCCTCCGGCCCATGATGCCTTACGCCGAGGAGAGCGCGCTGCGATAGAAGTCGATCTCCTCCAGCGAGCGACCGCTACCGATCGCGACGCACATCAGGGCGTCGTCGGCGACGTGGACCGGGATGCCGGTCTCCCTCCGGAGGCGCTCGTCGAGGTGACGGAGCAGCGCGCCGCCCCCTGCCAGGACCATGCCCCGGTCCATGATGTCCGACGCCAACTCCGGCGGGGTGCGGTCCAGGGTGTCCCTGACGGCCGCGATGATCGCGTCGACGGGGACGCTTATGGCCTCCCTGACCTCCTCGGAGGTGATCACGATGGTCTTCGGAAGCCCGGTGACGAGGTCGCGGCCCCGAATCTCCGCCGACTCCTCCTCCTCCAGCCTGAAAGCGCTACCCAACTCTATCTTGAGTTGCTCGGCCGTCTGGGTGCCGATGGCGAGCTTGTACTCCTTCTGGATGTAGGTGCCGATGGCGTCGTCGATGTCGTCCCCGGCGATCCTGATGGACGACTTGTTGACGATCCCGCCCAAGGAGATGACGGCGACCTCGCTGGTCCCACCGCCGACGTCGACGATCATCGACCCTTGGGCCTCGGTGACCGGCAGCCCCGCCCCGATGGCCGCCGCGAGCGGCTCCTCGATGGTGAAAGCCTGCCGGGCACCTGCGGACTCCGTGGCCTCCTTGACGGCCCGAAGCTCCACGCCCGTAACCCCAGAAGGCACGCAGACGACGACGCGCGGGCCGACGAGGGAGCGGAAGATCCGGCGCTGGGCCTGGACCTTGCGGATAAAGTAGGAGAGCATCTTCTCGGTCACCTCGAAGTCCGCGATGACGCCGTCCTTGAGCGGCCTGAGCGCGACGATGTTGCCCGGCGTACGCCCGAGCATGCGCTTGGCGCCGGAGCCAACGGCGACCACCTTGTCGGTCTTGCTATCTATGGCTACGACCGAGGGCTCGGAGAGCACGATACCCTGCCCCTTGACGAACACGAGCGTGTTCGCCGTGCCCAGATCTATCGCAATGTCCCGCCCGAAGAGTCCTCCAAACATTCGCGCCCCATCCGTCCGAAGTTCAGCGCCCCAACCACCCTCAGGCGGCTAGAGCATTTCGTGTTCCTTCATACTAAAGTACCCGTCGCCCAAGATCACGTGATCCAGGACCTCTATTCCGATTATCTCGGACGCCTCCACGAGCCTGCGCGTCACGTCCCGATCCTCGCGGCTCGGCTCCACCTTGCCGCTCGGGTGGTTGTGCGCGAGCACGATCCCCGCCGCGCTCGCTCTTATGGCGGGCTTGAAGACCTCTCGGGGATGGACCAGGGAGGAAGACAGGGTGCCTACCGAGATCGTCGGGCATTCAACGACCTCGTTCTTGGTATTCAAGAGCACCGCGACGAAATTCTCCCGGTCAAGATTGGCGATCCGCCCCCTCAAAAGGCTCTCAACGTCCGCCGGTGAGGATATCACGGGACGACCGGGGTTACGAACCCTCCCGAGCCGCTTCCCGAACTCCACGGCGGCGAGTATTATGCAGGCCTTTGCCTGGCCCACGCCCCTGGTCTCGACGAGGTCGTGGACGTT
>CADCUW010000588.1 GCA_902805985.1 uncultured Rubrobacteraceae bacterium | reverse complement strand
CTCGAGCCGCGCCAGATCGTGGACGACGAGGAGCTCTTCCGCGAGATGAAGGACCGCTTCGGCGACGAGTACGGCTACGGCGTGTACTTCCGCGGCGGCATGGGTGCCGAGGCCGTCAAGGACCTCATCCAGCAGGTCGACCTCGTGGAAGAGGCCCAGGACCTGCGCGACACCGTCGTCTCGTCCAAGGGCCAGAAGCGCCAGAAGGCCATCAAGCGCCTGAAGGTCGTGGACGCCTTCCGCACCAGCGGCAACGGCCCGGAGTGGATGATCATGGAGGCCATCCCGGTCCTCCCGCCGGACCTCCGCCCGATGGTCCAGCTCGACGGCGGGCGCTTCGCCACGAGCGACCTGAACGACCTTTACAGGCGTGTCATAAACCGCAACAACAGGTTGCGGCGCCTGCTCGACCTCGGCGCGCCCGACGTGATCGTGAACAACGAGAAGCGGATGCTCCAGGAGGCCGTCGACGCCCTCTTCGACAACGGCCGTCGTGGCCGCGCCGTCACGGGCGCCGGCAACCGGGCGCTCAAGTCCCTGAGCGACATGCTCAAGGGCAAGCAGGGCAGGTTCCGCCAGAACCTGCTCGGCAAGCGCGTGGACTACTCCGGGCGTTCTGTGATCGTGGTCGGCCCCGGCCTGAAGATGCACCAGTGCGGCCTGCCTAGGTTGATGGCGGTCGAGCTCTTCAAGCCGTTCGTGATGAAGGTGCTCGTCGACCGGGCGCTCGCGCCGAACATCCGGAGCGCCAAGCAGATGGTCGAGCGGCTGCGTCCCGAGGTGTGGGACGTGCTCGAGGACGTGATCAAGGAGCACCCGGTGCTCCTCAACCGCGCGCCGACGCTCCACAGGCTCGGCATCCAGGCCTTCGAGCCGGTGCTGGTCGAGGGCAAGGCCATCCAGGTCCACCCGCTCGTGTGCTCCGCGTTCAACGCGGACTTCGACGGCGACCAGATGGCGGTCCACGTCCCCTTGAGCCCCGAGGCGCAGGCCGAGGCCCGCGTGCTCATGCTCTCGACGCAGAACATCCTGCTGCCGGCGAACGGGTTCCCGATCGCCGTGCCCTCGCAGGACATGGTGCTGGGCCTGTACTACATCACCTCCACGGGCGAGGACTTCGAGAACGAGGAGCCAAAAGCCCTGATCTCCTCCTACGACGAGGCCGAGGCCGCGTACAAGGAGGGGTCGCTCAAGATCCACAACAAGGTCATCGCCCGTCGCAACGGCGAGCGGATGGAGACCACGCTCGGGCGCGTCCTCTTTAACGAGAACGTCGAGCAGACTTTGAGGGACTACCTCGGGGACTCCTACGACCCGGCCGAGTACCCCTACGTCAACCACGTGTTGAAGAAGGGCGAGATCAAGGCCCTCGTCTCCGAGTACGTGGAGCGCTTCCCGACCGAGCTCGTGAGCCAGCTTCTGGACACGCTCAAGCGCGTCGGCTTCCACACGGCGACCAAGGCGGGCATCTCCGTCGGCAAGAACGACATCGTCGTGCCGGAGCAGAAGGAAGGCATCCTGGAGAACTACCAGGGGCAGGTCGACGAGGTCGAGGAGCAGTGGGACCAGGGCTTCATCTCCGACGACGAGAGCCTGGAGCGGACCATCGCCCTGTGGACGCAGGCCAAGAACGAGGTCGAGGACGCCATGAAGGGCAACCTCTGGCGCCTGAACCCGATCTTTATGATGGCCGACTCCGGGGCCCGGGGTAACTACTCGAACTTCACCCAGCTCGCCGGCATGCGAGGCCTGATGACGAACACCAAGGGCGAGATCATCCCCGAGCCCGTGAAGTCCAACTTCATTGAGGGCCTCTCGGTGCTCGAGTACTTCACCTCGACCCACGGCGCCCGGAAGGGCCAGGCCGACACGGCGCTGCGTACGGCGGACTCTGGCTACCTGACCCGCCGCCTCGTCGACGTCTCCCAGGACGTCGTTGTGAACGACGAGGACTGCGGCACCAACGGGTACGTGGACATCCCGCTCTTCCTCGACGGCGGCAGGGGCGACGGGAACGACTCCGTTGCGGCCCGCTTCCTGGCCCGCGACCTCGTTAACCCGGAGACGGGCGAGGTCGTCGCCGAGAGGGGCACGGACGTAATGCCGCGCCTCCTGGCGCAGTGGCAGGAGGAGTTGCCGCGCGAGACGCTGGTCCCGGTCAGGACGCCGGCCAAGTGCGAGAGCCCGCAGGGCGTCTGCCAGGCGTGCTACGGACGCGCGCTCTCCACCTACCGGGCCGTCGACGTGGGCGAGGCCGTCGGCATCATCGCGGCCCAGTCCATCGGCGAGCCGGGGACGCAGCTCACGATGCGTACCTTCCACACCGGCGGCATCGCCGGCGAGGACATCACCGCCGGTCTTCCGAGGGTCGTCGAGCTTTTCGAGGCGAGGCACCCCAAGGCCGAGGCGACGCTCGCGGAAATCGACGGTACGGTAACCCTCGAAGAGGCGGACTCCGACCGGATGATCAACGTGACGATCACCTCGCCGGACAATACCGAGGTCCGCGAGTACAAGGTCGAGCGGAGGCTGCTCAAGCCCGAGTTCATCGAGGGCGCCGAGGTCAGGGCTAACACCCCGATCACGGACGGCTCCGTGTACCCGCACGCGATCCTGGAGAACGACCTCCGATACGACCGCGGCACCACGACCACCGAGCGTTACCTGGTGGGAGAGGTCCAGAAGGTCTACCGGGCCCAGGGCGTGGACATCCACGACAAGCACATCGAGGTGATAGTCCGCCAGATGCTGCGCAAGG
>CADCUW010000587.1 GCA_902805985.1 uncultured Rubrobacteraceae bacterium | reverse complement strand
CCGAATCCCGCATCCAGGATCTTGCATGAAAGGGAACTCCGAGGGAGAGCACGGGGCGTTTTCGGGCTTTCGGCTCCGAACCGGCGCCACAAGATGTGGCGGTAGTGGATAAAGATGCACGATCTCGTAGGAAAGTAAACGCCGATGGACGAGTAGGTAGCATTCGGGCGTTCCGTTCGGCCGCTACTTTGCGGCATATGACACCGACCCGAGCACTGGGCCGAGTACGGAGAGTGGTGGGGAGGGGCAGGGACCGGAGCGTTTCAGCTACGATCCGTGAGCGCCTGGCGGATCTTGTCCTCCGCGCGGCGCTGCAGCTGGCGGACGCGCTCGCGGCTGAGGTTCAACTCCGCGGCGATGTCCTGGAGCTTGCCCGGCTCGCGTCCGCCCAGGCCGTAGCGGCGCACGACGATCGCGTGCTCGGTGGGGGAGAGGGAGGAGAGGGCTTCGAGCAGCGCGAAACGGGAGAGCTCGTCTTCGATGCCCTCCACCACGCTCTCCTCGGGTGCGGCCTCCGCCGACCCGTCGGCGACAAATTGGCCGATCTCGGCGGTATCTTCGCCGTCTCCGGCTCCGCCGCCGAGGCGTCGGTGGAGGCTCGTGGGCTCGACCGGTACCGAGAGCGCATCGCCGACCTTCACCTCGGGCCACCCGAGCCTCTCGGCTATCTCCTTCGGGGTGGGGTCTTGCCCGGTCTCGGCGAGCAACGTCGCGCGGGTGGCGTGGGCCTTCGCCACCTTGTCACCCATGTGTACGGGGAGGCGGATGGCCCGTCCCTTATCCCTAACGCCCCGCTGGACGCCCTGCCGAATCCACCAGGTTGCGTAGGTGGAGAAGCGGTTACCCTTCTCGGGGTCGAACCTGTCGACGGCGCGTATGAGGCCCGCGTTGCCCTCCTGGATGAGGTCCTCGAAAGGGAGGCCCCGGCCGCGGTAGTTCTTCGCCACGCTCACCACCAGGCGCAGGTTCTTCTGTACGAGTTCGTCGCGCGAGCGGCGGCACCCTTTGCGCGCCCGCGTGGCGAGCCGGATCTCCTCCGCGTGGCTAAGGAGCTTGCCGCGGCCCACGACGTCGAGGTACGCGGCGAGCGACGTGTACGGGGCGCCCCCTTCGTGGGAGATCACGCCGCCGACTCCTCCCCGAGGTCCCGCAGAAGTTCGCGGGCCTTTATGTATCTTCGCCCGCGCGCGCGAGGGGTCGCTCGCGACGAAATCCTCGGCTTCGAGGGCGAGCCCGACCACCTCGGCGCCAAGGCCGCCGATAGCCGGCCTGCTGCGGTACAGCCCGAAGATCGCGGCCCACAACTCATCCAGGCCCGACCGGACCTCCTCCGGTGCCGTCACGCCCCGGAACCCTCGGTCCCGCCCGCCACGGCCTCTACGAGGTGGACGAGGAAGCCGTGACCTTCGGACGAGGCCGTGGTAGCGGGGATCAGGGCCGCGAACCTCTTATCGGCGTCGCCCGTCACGCCGCAGGCCGCCATCAACTCCTCGAAGTAAGGGAACCGCTCCGGGTGCGAGACCGAGATGTGCCAGCCGGCCGCGCCGCCCGGTTCGGCGAGGATCTGCGCCTTGCCCAGCCGGAAGACCCGCGCGTCGGGCGCCCGCCTCTTGAGCGCCTCCGGAGCGCGCGCCGGGGTGGGCACCAATGGGGAGTGGGGGTTCTCCGGAGGGTCCACCGCGCGCTCGACCACACCCAGGGCGCGCACCACCGCCGTCGCCGCCTCCGCGTCCGCCGCCAGACCGCCCGACGCCGCCTCGTGGCGCATCGCGAAGATCGCCGCCTTGCACATCGCCAGGCTCCCGCGCGCGTCCTCCCGCATCCAGCGCAATGCCTCCCGTCGCAAGTCCTCCTCGGGGATGCCTCCCGCGCCGAAATCCGCGAGCAAAACCTCAAGGCCCGAGAAGGCGTACGCGAAGTGCTCAGGTGCCCTCACCCGGACCGGTCGCCCCTCAGGTCGAGCTCGACGGGGACCACAAAGTGAGCTTCCCGCGGCTTCAGGATCTTGCCGTCCGCCGGCTGCACCCACACCGTTCCGAGCTCCGAGTCGTGCGTCTCTTCGAAGCCCGCCCGCCGTAGGTCCTCTCGGCCTTTCTCGGTGGCCGGGTTGTTCGGCGCCCACGGGCCGGGGCCGGCCGCGACGCCTCGTGCCAGGGCCTCGCACACCGCGAGCATCAACGCCTCCCGGTTCTCCCCGTGCATCTCCTCGTGCGCCCGGGCGATCTCCGCGATGTCGCGGGCCGCCTCCGCGCTGGGCGCCTGGATGATGATGCGGCCGTCGCTGCTCGTGGTGTGGCCCTCCTGGTCTCCCGTCGGGTCGAAACCCCCCAGATTCGTCCACGCCCTCATCGCCTCGACGTCCGCCCCCGTCGGTAGATCGCCGCCATCCACACGACTTTCACTCACGGTGCTTGTCCCTCCATCCCGTCCGAGACATGGGGTAACCCTCTCCTCGTTTCATTCCGCATAATACCGACAAACCCCTCCGCTCCGACCGCCGACTTTCGGGGTGGGGGAGGGGCGCACGCGACCGGCCGTGCGTGGCCTCGCCGGCCCGCCCCCGGCGTGTCCGTGGTCTCACGGCCGCCCTACCCCCGCGTCTCCTGGCTCCTGGGGCAAAACCCCGGGCGGTCCACGTTGGTGGTGGAGACGCCGAGGTAGCGCCCGTCCGCGTCGAAGAACAGCACGACGTCTCCGCCGGCGAGCTCCACCATGGCCGCCACCTTCTCGAGAACCCCGGCGTCGGCACCCTCCGCCTCGGCC
>CADCUW010000586.1 GCA_902805985.1 uncultured Rubrobacteraceae bacterium | reverse complement strand
CCGAGGAGTGCATCGACTGCGGCGCCTGCGAGCCGGAGTGCCCGGTCGAGGCGATCTACCCGGAGGACGAGGTCCCGGACGACCAGGAGAGCTACATCGCCAAGGCCGCCAACTACTTCGAGTAGAAGCGGCCCGAACAACGTAGCAGGGGAGGGGCCTTCGGGCCCCTCCTTTTTACTGCCGTCGTCTGCGGGTCTGCCTGACGGTGCGGGCGGGTTTGAAACCCGCCCCTACAAGGTTTCCGGCGTTGGGACTGGTTTCGGGGTGCCGAACCCCGTGCCCGGCCCCACGAGGACCCGGGCCCCGTCGCCCGAGACCAGCCCGCCGAGCCGCAGAAGCGAACGTCTCAGGTGGCTACGGGCGGCGCTTCTTGCGGCCTCGCCTCGGATGAGCCGGGCGAGAAGCGGGTCGGAAAGCACGACCTCGGTCCTGAACTCGGCCAGCGTACCCCCGCCGTAGCCCTCCAGGGAACACGTCCCCCAGCCCTCGACTGGCCCGGCGTACGTCCAGCGCAGCCGGAACGGGGCCTCCGCCTCCGTAAGTTCGCTCAGAACCCTCCTCCTGAAACCGAGGAACGAGACCTCCCACTCCGAGAGCATCCCGGCCCCTCCTTCTCCCGACAGCACCTCGACCCGCCGCACGCCCGGCGCCCACGCCGGGAAACCGCGCACGTCGAGGACCGCCCAGAAGAAGTCTTCGGGCGCCACGGGCGCGAAGACGCCCGCCCCGACGTCGATACCACGTATCTTGCTCGATCTTGCTACGTTCATGTAGCAAGATTATACAGGCGACGGGGATATACTCCGGCGCATGGATGACGGGAGTTGGAGGACGCTTGGGCGGGAGTATGTCTACCGGAGCCCGTGGTGCGCGTTCCGGGTGGACGGGGTGGCGTTGCCGGGCGGGCAGGAGATCGAGTACGGGGTGCTCGAGAGCGGCGGGTTCGCGGCGGTGGTTGCCGTGACGGGGGAGAACGAGGTGGTTCTGGTGCGGCAGTGGCGGCAGCCGCTGGGCGCGTTCACGCTGGAGTTGCCGAGCGGCGGGGTCGATGTGGGAGAGGAGGCCGCGGAGGCGGCGCGGCGGGAGCTTAGGGAGGAGGCCGGGTACCGGGCCGAGGGGCTGGAGCGGCTGACGAGCGTCCACACGAGCACGGGGCGGAGCACGGAGGTCGGGCACGTCTTCAGGTGCCGGGCGGTGAAGGACGGGCGGGGGCCCGCGCCGGAGCCGACGGAGTTTATTCGGGTGGTCGGGGTGCCGTTCGGGGAGGCGCTTGCGATGGTTCGGGACGGGCGCATCTCGGACGCCGCGACGGTGCTCGGGTTGCTGTGGGAGGCGGGGCTTGGCGCGGGGGCGGGGTTTCGGTAGACTAGAGAGACAGACAACCGGGGAGCCGCGAGGCTGAGAGGGCAGAAGGACCGAGAGGTCCCGAGCCGACCCGCTGAACCTGATCCGGATAATGCCGGCGCAGGGAGATAAGATAATCTCGTCGGCGCATCCCCGCTTATCCAAGGAGGGTGCGCTTTTGAACGCTTTCAGGGACACGAGGGTCTTGACCGAGGCTGCGCTCGCCATCGCGCTCGCGTTCGTTTTGGGCCTGATCAAGATCTTCAAGATGCCCTACGGGGGTTCTATCTCTCTTGAGATGGTGCCCCTGATACTGCTGGCCCTGCGCCAGGGGCCGTGGGTCGGGGTGGTCTCCGGCGTCGTCTACAGCTTCCTGAACCTGGCCACGGACCCGCAGGTCTTCCATCCCATCCAGGTCCTCTTCGACTACCCGCTGGCCTTCGGCGCCCTGGGCCTCGCCGGCTTCTTCCGCCCCACGGTGCGGGGGGCCGTCATCGGGGCCACGGTCGCCGTCCTGGCGCGCCTGGCCTGCCACTTCGTCTCAGGCGTGGTCTTTTTCGCCTCCTACGCGCCGGAGGGCTGGAACCCCTACGTCTACTCGGGCGCGTACAACGCGGCGTACCTGATCCCGAGCCTCGCCATAGCCCTCGTGGTCGTGGTGGTGCTGCTGCGGGCGCTCGAAGGGGCGCAACCGTCGCCGCGCCAGGTCCGGTACCGGCGCTCCACCGTCTCCTAGCTTGCGCGCCGCCGTCTTCCTGAACGGGTGGCCTGACCCGCCGGGCCTGATGCGCCGCGTCGCCGGGCGGGCCGACCTCGTGGTCGCCGCCGACGGCGGGGCCCTGCACGCCCTCTCTGCCGGCATCGTCCCCGACCTCGTCGTCGGCGACATGGACTCTTTGGGGGAGGAGGGGACGCGCCGGGTCGAGGAACGGGGGGCTTCCCTGGAGCGCCACCCGGCCAAAAAGGACAAGATGGACGGGCATCTGGCCGTCCTCGCGGCCCGCGGGAGTGGTGCGACGGACCTGGACTTTCTCTGCGCCACGGGCGGGCGGCCCGACGCCGTCTTCGCCCTGCCGCACCTCTTGCTGGCGGCGGAGCGGATGGGGGGCCGGGCGACCGTCGTCGCCCGTTGGGGGGAGATGTTCGTGGTGGAGAACGGCTCCCGGATCTTAGGGGGCGGGGCGGGTGAAGGTGTCTCCGTGTTTCCCGTCTCCGGCGCGGCGGAGGGCGTGACGCTGGAGGGTTTCGAGTATCCGCTGGAGGGGGCCAGGATCGAGGCCGGCGACACTCTGGGGTTCCACAACGAGCTACTCGGGGGGGAGGCCAGGGTGGACGTGAAGAGGGGTGCTTTGTTCGTGATTCACACGACCGAGAGGGATGAGGCCCGGATGATGCCGGGCGGGGGAGGGGAAGCGATTTG
>CADCUW010000585.1 GCA_902805985.1 uncultured Rubrobacteraceae bacterium | reverse complement strand
CCCATTCCGGGTCGCCCTCCCTGTGCGTGTCCTGCGTAAAGACGACCTTCATCCCGGAACCACGGGCCCGATCCAGCAGGTCCCGGATCGCTGGTATGGTGCGTTCGGCGTCCGGGACGACGAGCGAACCACCCTCCTTCACGAAATCATTCTGCATGTCCCCGACGATCAGAGCCGTGCGGCTCGGATCAACCCGGACTCTACCCTGTACCTCGTACTCTGGGACCTCGACGGTGCGGGCCATAGTAACCTCCTCGGGATCACGGCGTCTCCGCGGAGTTTACCGTCTCAGGAAGCCCTGCCCTCAGGCTCGAAGTAGAGGACGTCGAGGCCAGCGTAGTAATTGGTGGCGGCCGGGTTCTTGCCGGTGATGGTGAGCGTGAGCGTGTGGGAGCCCTTCTGGAGCCGCACCTTGCCGAAGTCGAGGGGTTCGGTCTTCTGGACCGTGGGGTTGTAGGCGTCGAAGGGGCCCCCGATCTCCCTGCCGTCGATGGCTAGCTGGTAGGTGCCGTAGTCCGGCCCCCGCGTCAGGACGGCCGAGAAGTTGTAGACGCCGCCGCTCTGCACCGTGAAGCTCCGGCCGCCGACGGTGAAGGTGTCCCCGACCTCTGTCGACCGGAGCAGGAGCTGCGCGTTGTTGGACCAGGAGATCCCGCAGCAGTTCCCCTGCGCCCTCAGGGAAGCGGTCGCGGCCTTTGTCTCCTGCAGCGACTCGGCCTCGTAGGCGAGCACTTCCCCGGACGGCGCGGTCTGGGCCTGTGCCTCTCCGGCGGCCAGCGCCACGACGAGCGCCGCGACGAAGAGCGCCAGGAGCAGGGCCACGCCGGTGCAAGCCCCGTCTCTCACGGGGGTTTGGACGTCGCGTGGGGTCATCGCTCTCTCCTCTTTGATGATCCCCGGAACCGGGCGGCCCCGGGGTGTCTCGCGCCGGTACTAGCGGAACCTGCGGCCTTTGCGGTCGGCTTCTTCCTGAGCCTCGATCCTCTCTATGTCGGACTCGATGGCCGCGGAGGACACCCTAGTACCCTGAACCTCGTTGACGTCGACCAGTTGGAGGCCGGGGTTTCCGGCCTCGGTGGCGAAGGAGGCGCGCGTGTAGATCGGGGCCCCTGGCTGCTTGACGTACGGCAGCACCCTGTAGTCCGCCCGCCACTGGTCCGGCGTGAGGGTGCAGCGGACGTAGCCGCGCTGGCCGTTGAAGAACTTTATGTGCGGGTTCTCGGCGACGGTCGCCAGCTGGTTGTTGCCCGTGTCCGACCCGTCGCCGCCGGAGGTCACGCCGGACCCCACGAACTCGACGCCGAAGGTCTCGGAGGCCGGGTCGTCGTAGTCGGCCTTCAGGTCGCACGCCCAGTTGTTGTGGACGTCGCCTGTCAGGACGACCGGGTTGGGCACGTCGCGCTCGAGGATGAAGTTGGAGATGCGGTCGCGGGAGCCGATGTAGCCGTCCCAGGCGTCCATGCTGAGGCGCTGGCCGTCTCCAAGGTCGAAATCCCGCTGGGCGAAGAAGACCTGCTGGGCGAGCACGTTCCAGGTTGCCCCGGAGGCTGCGAGGCCGTCGAGCAGCCACTTCTCCTGCTCGTTTCCGGTGAGGGTGCGGCTTGGGTCCTGCTGCTCGGGGTTGGGCGGGTCGGTCCCGTCGCCAGCGGCCTGGTCGTCGCGGTACTGGCGGGTGTCGAGCACGTTGAACTCGGCGAGGTTCCCGTAGGCCAGCCTGCGGTAGAGGAGCATGTCGGGTCCCTGGGGCACGGAGCGGCGCCTGAGGGGCATGTTCTCGTAGTAAGCCTGGTAGGCGCTGGCCCGCCGCTGCAAGAACGCCTCCGGCGACTGGCCGGACTCCGGGATCTCATCAGCGTAGTTGTTCTCGACCTCGTGGTCGTCCCACGTGACTACGAAGGGGAAGGCGGCGTGGGCGGCCCGCAGGTCCCGATCAGAGCGGTACTGCGCGTGGCGCCTGCGGTACGCGGCGAGCGTCGTGATCTCACCGCCCTCGTGCACCCGCACGTTGCCGCCCGGCGCCCGGTACTCGTTTGGCCCGTACTCGTAGATGTAGTCCCCAAGGTGGATGACCAGGTCAAGGTCTTCCTCGGCCAACCTCCTGTAGGCCGTGAAGTAGCCGTGCTCGTACTGCTGGCAGGAGACGACGGCGAAGGCCATCTCAGGGACGGCGGCGCCGAGGGACGGCGCCGTCTTGGTCCTGCCGACGGGGCTGGTCGCGTCGCCGGCCCTGAACCTGTAGAAGTACTCCCGGTTCGGCAGCAACCCGGACACCTCGACGTGGACGGAGTGACCCAACTTGGGCCGCGCGAACGTCCTACCGGCCTGAACGGTCCTGCGGAAGCTCTCGTCCTTCGCCACCTCCCATCGCACCTCGATGGCCCGGTCCTTCGGCATCCCGCCGAAGCCGTTGTCCGCCAAAGGCTCCGAGGCGAGGCGCGTCCACAGGACCACGCCGTCGGGCTCTGGGTCCCCGGAGGCCACGCCGAGCTTGAACGGGTAGCCCGAGAACGTAGGCTGGGCCAGGATCTTCTCGGTGAATGGTCCGTACCCGAAGACGAGCGCCGCAGCACCAGCACCCGTCAACTTCATGAACTTGCGCCGGTCGATCTCGCCCATGCGAGAGACCGCCTCCACGCGTCGCTGCTCCCAGTTGCCCCGAATCGTCATGATATCCCTTCCTCGACTTGCTCTCACGTCGCGGCAAGCATAGCAACAGACTTTTCTATATAGGTTTCAGACCGGTAAGTTTTGCTTTAAACGTGGGTTAAACGA
>CADCUW010000584.1 GCA_902805985.1 uncultured Rubrobacteraceae bacterium | reverse complement strand
CGCGCACGAAGGCGGCCTGGGCCTCGCGGCACGCGTCGGGGGCGGCCTTTGAGGCGAAGTGGTTGGAGAAGATGGTGAACCCGCCGAAGCCACTCGCCTGCACCTCCATCGCGAGCGGCGGCCGGTCGAAGAGCCCGCCGTCCACGTCCGAGCAGTCGAGTCCCTCGGGCGCCGTCGCGGTCCTGCCGTACTGCGTGACGCCCTCGACCTTCACCCCATCCCTGACGAGGAAGCCGACGTCGATGCCGCGGGAGTCGTTGCCCTCTTCAAGGTAGGCCGTGTAGCCGCCCAAAGAGTCGGCGAGCGCCCGCAGCGTGGCGAGGTCGTAGACCTCCTGGACGGCGACGACCTCGGGACGCTCGAGCCGGTCGTCTACGGCGTCGGTGAGGCGGGCCGTCTTCTCGTCGAACTCCTCCTGGTTGACGTTGCCGCCGTCGAGGGCGCCGCCGATGGGGAAAAAGTTCTCGACGTTGAAGGAGGCCACGCGGAACTGCTTGCGCCCGGCCGGTTCCAACTCATCGTAGGGGTAGGCGACACCCGTGTCCGCAACGGCCGGAAGGTCTCCCTCCTGGACCATGATCCGGTAGTTGGAGAAGTTGAAGCCCATCGGCCCCACGGTGTTCCCGACCGTGTCGAAGAGGTCCGTTGCGACCTCGGTGGTCGAGCCGTCCGGGTCGAGGTAGGGGTTGCCCGGGTCTCCGGCGCCCGCGTCGGCGTCGGTGGCGATGAGGGCCGGCTCGGTGTCGGTGCGCAAGACGCGGTCCTGCTCGGTGCCGGGCGTCATGAACAGCTCGCCGAACTTGTTGGTGCCGCCGGAGTTCGCGGTGCCGACGGCGAGCCGCACGCGCATGCCTTCGAGGGTCTCGTAGTACGGACGGGTCGCCGGGTCCTGGCCCTCGGCGCGGGCGGCGTCTATCTCGACGGGCGCCGGCACGGGCGCGGTCCCGACCTTCTCGGGCTCCCGGTCGAAGGTCTCGGAGATGATGGTCTGCCCGAACTTCTCGCCCACGCGGCCGTTCACGCGCACCACGTCGCCGGGCTGGTAGGCCCCACGGTCGCGGACGAAGCCTACGAAGACGCCCTCCGAGGTGTCCGGGTTCTGATCCGCGTCCCCCGCCTCTTCCTGGACGAAGATGCCGGCGTCCTCGGGGAAGCGGCGGATGGAGTTGTTAGGGCCGAAGCTCGCCCCGATCTCGTCGTCAACCCCCGTGACCACGCCCTCGACGGTGACGGTCCGGCCGGAGATCGGGGACCCGGCGTCCGGGCCCTGGACGGTGTGGATCTTGGTGATCTCCGGCCCGGGCTCTCCCCCGCCGCCGGCGAGGTTCTGCGGGCCTCCCGCCTTCGGCCCCACGAAGTCCGCGGCGTTGTCGCCGGTGTCCTGCCGGCCGCCGTCCCTTCGCTCGAAGGAGTTGTCGCCGTTGGCGGCCGGCGTCGTGATGCCGGATCCCTCGCGGCAAGGGCTAGCCGGGGAACCAACGCCATCGATGACGCCGCCCGAGGCGTCCACGAGGCGGGCGCCGCTCTGGTTGCCTGTCGCCGCGAAATCGGTGAAGCCGGTCGTGTAGGTCCGGTCGCCCGGCACGGTACCGGAGTAGCCACCGGCCGCGGAGTTGGTGAACAGGTAGTGGTCGCCGGGGTCGAGCACCGTACCGGCCGGGACCGTAGTACGGTCCGAGAGGCTACCGGAGGAGGTGGCGCATCCCTGGAGCTTGTAGCCGGAGATCTCCACGTCGTTCGTGGAGGTGTTGAAGAGTTCCACGAACTCGTCGTTGCCGCCCGCCGGTCCCCTGGTACGGAGCTCGGAGATCACGACGCCGTTCGGTGACGCCAGCGCGGACGCCAGCGCGGGCGCTAGCGAGAGGAGCAGCGCAACGAATGACAGCACAAGACCTAAGATGTGCCCGCGGGCACACGCAGACCGTACACTTCGAACCTCCGCCTTTTCGTCGCGAGCTTTCACGAGATCGGGCCGTTTCCAACCCCCCGCCTAAGCTACCAGGAAAGCTCGTCACCGGTGTTTCACATCCGTAAAACCCGCGTTAAACATCGGCCGATAGAAGAGCCCCGCCGGCCCGGTGCGGCCGGCGGGGCTCCCTTGCTGGTTCGCGTAGTTCCCCTTCTACACGCCGGCGCGGCAGGCCTCTGAGGCGACGGCTGCGAGGCGCGCGCCCGTCTTCTTGCCGTTGGCGGCCTCCTTGCCGAGCACGGCTTCCAGGCGGTCCGGGAAGTTGGTGAACATGCCGTCGACGCCGGTCGAGATCAGCTTCTCCATCTCGGCCGTCTCGTTGACCGTGTAGGGGTGGACGTCCAGGCAACGGGCGTGGGCCGCGTCAACGAGGGGTCTGTCCACGTCGGACTTGGAGGGGCCGATGCCTACGGCGTAGGCCGCGGTCGCGTCCAGCTTCGCCTGGATCGTCGCACTCGTCTCCGAGCTGGAGAAGAGCTGGATCAGGGGGAGGGAGGGGTCTATGGCGTGGATCTTCTGCAGGCTCGCGGGGGAGAAGGACTGGATCAGGACCTGCCACTTCTCGGCGGCCGGCTTCGTGAGGCGGTACTCGTCCATGAGGCGCAGCAGCTCTTCCTCCATGCCAGGCGCGGACTCGGGGCTCTTGGTCTCGATGTAGTAGTTCGTGCTCTTGCGGTATTCCTGGAAGACCTCTTCGAGGGTTGGGATCCTGAGCCCCACGTACTCGGGCTCGGCGTACTGCGGGTACGCCTCGTTGAACCAGCTACCGACGTCGCAGGTCTTGATCTGGGCTAGCGTCTTCTCCCGC
>CADCUW010000583.1 GCA_902805985.1 uncultured Rubrobacteraceae bacterium | reverse complement strand
AGAGTCCCACCACCACCAGCAGGAAGCTCAAGAGGAACGGCACGCGCCAGCCCCAGGCCAGGAACGCCTCCTCGGGCAACTGCTCGAACAGGGCGAAGACCGCCGTAGCGAGCACGAGCCCGGCCGGAACCCCCATCTGCACCCAGCTCCCGTAGTACCCTCGCCTGCCCGTCGGGGCGTGCTCAACCGCCATCAGCACAGCGCCGCCCCACTCGCCACCGACGCCGAAGCCCTGGACGAGGCGCAGTACGACCAGCAGGATCGGCGCCCATACGCCTATCTGATCGTAGGTCGGCATCAAGCCTATGGCGCAGGTCGCTACGCCCATGATCAGGAGGGTGATGACGAGCATGGTCTTGCGCCCAATCTTATCCCCGTAGTGACCGAAGACGAGCCCGCCGACCGGCCGGGTGACGAAACCGACCCCGAACGTGGCGAAGGCGAGCAACGTTCCCATGAGAGGGTTCGATTGCGGGAAGAACAACTGGTTGAAGATCAACGCCGCCGCCGTACCGTACAGGAAATAGTCGTACCACTCGAGCGCCGTCCCCACCAGGCTGGCTATCGCCACCTGTCTTATCGAGGACGCTTGCCCCTGGTGTTCCCCGCCAACGTTCTCCACGCTTCCCCCTTCCATCCACCTTTCCTAACCCGGCTCGCATTATACGCTCAAGCATATGTACACGCCAATACCCCAACGACCGTCCGCGTCGTCCACCCTACGGTCCGGCCTCTCCATTCGGAGGCCGGACCGTAGGGTCGGCGGCACGAAACCGGCGGGCCAGTATTCGTGGGACCTCGAACCCTCAACCCTCCTTGCACGCCGGTTGTTCGGAGCGCGAGCCGAGCGGCAGGAGTGCGGCGTAGGCGGCGAGGCCGAGCAGGCCCAAGACGACGACCGCCGCATCGTAACCGCCGGTGGCGTCGACCACGAGCCCGACGGCCGGCGGGCCGAGCGCCGAGCCGACCGCGTTTGCGGTAAGGAGCACCCCGAGCAGGCCCCCGAGCCGCTCCACGCCGAAGAATTCGGCGAGGACGACCGGGCTCAACGCCACGAAGCCGCCGTAGCCGACGCCCAGCACCGCCGCGAACGCGGCGAGGGTCGGGAGCCCGTCGCCGATCCACCACAGCGCGAAGCTCGCGCTGATGAGCAGGAAGCTGATCCGATAGGCGCGTAAGGGCCCTGAGCCGTCGGCGACGCCGCCGAGCACGAGCCGGCCGACGATGCTGGACGCCCCGACGACGCCGACCAGACCGGCCGCGGCGGTCGGGCCGACGCCCGCGTCCTCGGCGAAGGTCGGGAGGTGCACGAACGGCACGAACAGGACGAGACAGAGCAGAAGGTTCGCTAGGTACAGCCAGCGGTAGGCCGGGGTGCGTATCGCGGCGCCCGTTCGCCGCGATGCACCCGGGGACCCGGAGGGTGGGGCGGCTATTACGAGCGCGGAGGCCAACAGCACGGCCGAGCCCACGGCGGCGAACCCGAAGTAGACCATGCGCCACCCGTGGGCTTCGATGAGCCGCGCGGCCAGGGGCGAGACAACGAGGGTGCCCAGCCCTATCCCCGAGACGGCGACACCGACCGCCAGGGCGCGCCGCCGCACGAACCAGCCGCCGACGGCGGCGACGATCGGCACGTACACGCAGCCGACCCCGACGCCCACCCCGACACCGTAGGTTAGGTAGGCGACCCACAACCGCTCGGCGCCGGCGGTGGCGGCCAATCCGACGCCGAAGGCGACGGCGCCGAAAAGCAGCAGCGGCCGGGGCCCGAAGCGGTCCGCCGCCGGGCCGCTGATCGCGCCGAGCGAGAAGAACAGAAACGAGGTCAGCGAGAACACCACCGAGGCGGCCGCCCGCCCGGTCTCGAACTCGGCCGAGATCGGCCCGAAGAACGCCCCGAAGCTGAAAGCGACGCCGAAGACCACGAACAGCGCCGCGAAGGCGGCGGCTACCACCACCCAAGCCCGGGCCGAGTCGCGGGCCGAGAAGGAGTCGCCGCGGCCGGTCAACGTTTCGCGCCCTCCGGGGGTTCACGGGCAAGGAGCCCAAGCACGACCCCGACGACCGCCCACCCGGCGAGGCCCAGCCACGAGACGCCGTAGGAGCCTGTCAGGTCGGCGACCAGGCCGAAGAGCGGCGAGGCGAGGAACATCCCGACAAAGGCGACGGTGAGGCTTGCCCCCATCGCGGTCGCGGCGGCGTGCATCGGGACCGACTCGGAGAGGAGGGTGAGGTAGACGCCGTTCCAACCCATCGCCGAGAGGCCGAGGAGGAAGGCGAAGACCGCGACGAAGGGGATTAGGGTGCCCTCCCGGGCAAAGGCCATGGCGAGGCAGCTCCCCATCGCGACCAGGCCCACGAGCACCATCACCGGGCCCCGACGGCCGATCCGGTCGGAGACGACGCCCCAGCCGATCCTGCCCGCGATACCGCCCACCTGGAAGGTGGCGAGGAAGGCCCCGGCCGCGACGACCGAGAGGCCGACCTCCTCGTGCAGGGAGAGGGCCAGGTAGGAGGCCGAGGAACCCTGCACGCCCATGAACACGAACGCGTACCCGGTCGCGGCGAGGAAGCCCCGGTCCCGCGCCATCGAACGGACCGGCACCCGCGGCGCTGGCGCCTCCCCGTGGGTGTCCTCGTCGGCCGGGAGCTCCCGGTAGAGCAGGGCGAAGAACAAGACGGCGACGAGGGCGAAGCCGGCGGCCAGCCCGAGGCCGGCCTCCCAGCCGAACCTCACCGCCACGGGCGGCAGGAGAAGGGCGGCCAGGAGGCCCCCGATCGTCACCCCCGTCTGGCGCATCCCCATGGCCCCGCCCCGCCGCGAGCGGGGGAACCAGGCGGCTATGGCCTTCGACCCTCCCGGCGCCGAAGTCGAAGCCCCGAGGCTCGCCAGGAGGAAGAGAACCAGGAGCCAGACAAACGCGTCGAACCGCGTCGCCCACAGGGCCAGCAGGGCCATCGCCGTCACCCCAGCTATTATGAACCTCCGCTCCCCGTAGCGGTCGATCAGGAGCCCGACGGGCAGCATGGCGAGGAGCATCCCGCCCCAGATCGCCGAGGAGAGGAGCCCGACCTGGGCCCGCGAGAGATCGAGGTCCTGCGTAAGGACCGGCCCGAGCGCCGCCGGGGCCTGCTGCAGAATCGAGACCCCGACCTGGACGAGGGTCGCGAGCAGGAGGATCGCCCAACGGTAGGGGGACGCGGCCGGGACCTCCACCTAGCGCCGCCTCAGAGCGCGCCCGCCTCGCGCAGGGAACCGACCTCCTCAGGATCGAGGCCGAGCTCCTCCAGGATGGCGTCGGTGTGCTCGCCGACCTGCGGGATGGGCTTCATGACGCCCTCCACGCCCTGCATGGTCACCGGGGGGACAAGCGCCCGCAGCGGGCCCGCCGGGGAGCCCACCTCGCGCCAACGGTCGCGGGCCTCTAGCTGGGGGTGATCGAGAAACTCCTGGACGGTCCTCATCCTGGCGTTCGCGATCCGGGCCCCGTCGAGGCGAGAGATGACCTCATCCGAGGACAGATCTTTGAACGGTCCCTCTATCGCCCCGTCGAGGTCTTCTCCGTTCTCGACCCGCGCGGAGTTGGAGTCGAAGCGCGGGTCGGTCGCCAGCTCCGGCCTCTCCAGCACCGCCTCGCAGAACTCCACCCACTCCCGCTCGTTCTGGAGGCCGAGGAAGACGACCTTCCCGTCGCCGGCCTCGAAGGGCCCGTAGGGGGCGATGGCCGCGTGGCTCGCCCCGGTCCTCGGCGGCTGGCTCCCGCCGTAAGTGGTGAAGTAAGCGGGGAAACCCATCCACTCACCTAGCGCCTCCAGGAGCGAGACCTCGAAGGCCGCGCCCTCCCCGGTCCGCTCCCGTTGGAAGAGCGCCGTCAGGATGCCGGTGTACGTGTACATCCCGGCCGCTATGTCGGCCGCCGAGATGCCGACCTTGGAGGGGGTTTCGGGGGTGCCGGTGATCGAGACGAGCCCGGCCTCGCACTGCACCAGCAGGTCGTAGGCCTTCTTGTCCCGGTAGGGGCCGGTGGAGCCGTACCCGGAGATGCTGCAGACGATGAGCCGGGGGTGCTCCTCCCTCAACCTGTCGGCACCAAAACCCAGCCGCTCGGTGGCGCCGGGGGCGAGGTTGTGGACGAAGACGTCGGCCCGCGCGAGCAGGCGCTCCAGGATATCTTTCGCCCCATCCTCCTTCAGGTTCAGCGTCAGGGACTCCTTGGAGCGGTTGAGCCAGACGAAGTGGCTGGCGAGGCCGTTTACGGTGGTGTCGTAGCCGCGGGCGAAGTCCCCAACCTCCGGACGTTCTATCTTTATAACCCTGGCGCCGAGGTCGGCGAGCTGGCGGGTGGCGAACGGGGCCGCGACCGCCTGCTCGAGCGCGACGACCGTTATGCCTTCTAGAGGCAACACCCTAGAAGGACCTCGGCAGGCCAAGGACGTGCTCGCCGACGTAGGAGAGGATCAGGTTCGTCGAGATGGGCGCCACCTGGAAGAGCCGGGTCTCCCTGAACTTTCTCTCCACGTCGTACTCGGCGTCGTAGGAGTAGCCGCCGAAGGTCTGCATCGCCACGTTCGCCGCCTCCCAGGCGGCTTCGGCGGCGAGCAGGAGGGCCATGTTGGCCTCGGCCCCGCATGGCTCACCGCTCTCGAACATCTCCGCCGCCCGGAAGCGCATCAGGTCAGCCGCCTCCACGCGCACGTGCGCCCGCGCTATGGGGAACTGGATCCCCTGGTTCTGTCCGATGGGCCGGCCGAAGACTTCGCGTTCTTTGGCCCGCTCGGTTGCCTTGTCCACGAACCAGCGGCCGTTGCCGATGCACTCGGCGGCGATAAGCACGCGCTCGGCGTTCATGCCGTCAAGGACGTAGCGGAAGCCTTGCCCCTCCTCTCCGATCAGAGCGCCCGCGGGTATCTCCAGGTCCTCGAAGACGAGCTCGTTGGTCTCGTTGTTGATCATCACCCGCCGGGGATTGATCGTGAGCCCGTTGCCCTCGGCCTCGCCCAGATCGAAGAGAAAGACCGAGAGCCCCTCGGACTTGCGCTTGACCTCCTCCCGCGGCGTCGTCCTCGCCAGCAGGATCATGCAGTCCGAGTGCTGGACGCGCGAGATGTACATCTTGCGCCCATTGACGATGTAGCGGTCGCCGTCGGGGCTTCGCCTGGCCGTCGTGCTGAGGGAGGTCGTGTCGGTGCCGGCCTCCGGCTCGGTGACGCCGAAGGCCTGCAGCCGGATCTCGCCGCTCGCGATCTTGGGTAGGTACTCCCTCTTCTGTTCCTCGGAACCGTGCTTTAGCAAGGTGCCCATCGTGTACACCTGCGCGTGGGCGGGCTGCGCGTTGCCGCCAGAGCGGTTGATCTCCTCCAAGATCACGGAGGTGTCCGCGAGCCCCAGCCCCATCCCCCCGTACTCATCAGGTATGAACGCCCCGAGGTAACCGCTCTCGGTCATCGTCCGGACGAACTCCTCCGGGTACTCGCGCCTCGCATCCAGCCCGCGCCAGTAGCCGTCCGAGAACCTCGCGCAGATCTCCCTGACGCCCTCCCTGAGCCCCTCGCGCGTCACAGCCGTATCCATCTCGTCCTCCTCGTTCCTATGCTTAAGACTCGTCGGGTAGGTCTTGCCAGCCAGTGAACTCCAGGTACTTATCAAACCCTTCATTGCTACCAAAAGTAAGTGTGTAGCTGACTGCTTCTGATTTTTCTTCGCCGCCGTGACTTCGTTCTATACGCAGAATCTTGAGCTCGTCTACATGGTACTTCATCTCTTTAAGGTGAGGTCGTACCCTATTGTCCGAAGCAGCATACACCTTGACCATGCGGTGTCTTCTAAGGACCTGGACCCGTGATATCTCAGCCGGTCTCACTTTCTCACTCAGCTTCTCTCGCTGCTCCAGCCTTCGCCGCTCTGTAGCCCTTCGTCGCTTTGTCCTTAGCTGTGCTATCTCCCGGTCGAGCTGGAGGCCCTTCAAGACCAACTTCCTCCGAGGCCCGCCCGCCCTGGTCTTACTAAGCTTTCTTCCAACCTCTCTACGGCGTGTTTCGTGTTCTTCAAGCTCCTTACCGTAGTCTTCAGGCTCTTTGCCGTAGTCTTTCAGCGCTCTGCCCTTCTCTTCTAGGTCATCGAGAAGCCGATGTTACGAGTAGCTGGGGCCGAGATCCTTGTTCGGGGCCCCTCCCGCCTTGTCTCAAATTGCTTCTCCAGCGACCCTCCCCTCTCGACGAGATCCGTAAGATTGTTTATGGAAGGACTTCACGTCCATAAAATCTACCGTTGAGCTTCGACGAACTCCCCGTAGGTGGCGTCGGGCATGAAGAGGTCTTCCTCCTCTTCGCGATCCGGACGGCTGGGTCTACAAGTCGCGCAGGGAGATGCAGGAGGAGACCGGGCTCTCCCGCCGCAACCAGGAGAGGGCCCGCAAGGTGCTCAGGGGGCGCGGGGTGCTGGAGGAGGAAACCAGGCCGGTCGGGCGGATGAGACGGCAGACCATGCACTACAGGCTCGATCTCCGAAAGCTGGTGATCCTGCTGCTTGATGAGCTAGACGCTCACAACGGGCCGACAGAGGACAAGGCTTATCTCCTCCCCGAGGACGAGTTCCCTGAAGACGAGTTCGATTTTCCCTATTGAGGCCGTCTGCGTGCACTCATCAACCCTGTCCCCTAGTACCGTACCCGGTACGCGGCGCCGTGCTACATGACGCGGTACCTGGCCCGCCGTCGGCCCTGTATACAGAAGAGTACCTCCACGAGAGAACGCCACGAGAGAACCCGAAGCAACAGAGTTGGTCTTTTCAGGCCCCCGGGGTGCGGTCCGGACTTTCAGGCTCCCAGTGCGGTTCGGTTTTGCACCGCACCCCCCGCGGGGGCTCATTGTATTTGGAAGACGATATCGGCCGTTTTCCAACGCCCCTGTTGCCGCGTGGCCACGTTCAGGTCTTTCGATGAAAGGAGCCCTTACAAGATGGAGCTAGCGATCGCGGACCTCTCAGGGTCGGGCACGACCCCACGAGCGCGATGGGCGCTACGCTTGGCCGCCGAGCGCACGTCGCGGTCAAGACGAGCCGGGCTACCCGAGCGCAGCCTCGCGCGAGATCGCACCGCGCGACCGGTCGCGCGGCGGGTGGCGATAGAGGCAGCCACCAGCACCCGAAGAAGCCCGCGTGCACCGAGAGCGCTTGTATGATGGTGCTATGGGCGAGCTACCAAGGGACCCGGTATGGCAGTTTGTAGGTGCGGCCTTAGGTTTACTTGCCTTGATAGTCAGCGTAGTGAGCGTGATGGTCTACCGCAACCGCAAACGACTCTCCTACGAGGTAGTGACTCATACGAGGCTTCTGACTGTAGACGAAGAGATAGAGGGTCGCGTTAAAGTCACGTACGACGGACATCAGGTAAGCGGCGTCCGTATGGTGATAGTCCACCTACGCAACAGCGGCAATGTACCCATAGAAAAAGAAGATTACGGTAGGCCTCTTGGGTTTTGGGTTAAAGGGGGCCCCAAGGTTCTCACCGCTGAGGTAGTGAAAACGAAGCCCCCCGATATTAGAGCCCGTGTGGAAACTATGGAGAACACGGTCTACCTCGACAACATTCTCCTAAACCCCGGCGACGCGCTCTCCCTCAAGCTACTTTATACAGGGGATGGACCGCTGATCCCCGTAGGACGAATCAAGGGTGTCAGTGAGATTAAGGAGAAGAAGCAACGCAGCACGTTAACCGTGACCCTGTTAGCCGTTCTGACGATCCTGTTCCTCCAAATAGGTCTATACATTGGCGATGGGGCAGCAGCAATCGCCAGCTTCCTCGTAGCGTTGGTCATGCTGATACTTTTGTGGGTTCAGGCGCAAAAGATTGTCAGTCGCACACGCGCGCTGTGAACATCGCTATTCTGCGGCTAAGAGAGGATAGGAAGCGTGACAGCCTATCTGACACCTTAAGGGACGAATGACTGACGTTGAGCCACGTCATTAAGATGCGTGTCAAACCGTCGAGCATGATCGCGTACGCATCGTCTGGCACGGCTAGCAACTTGCACTTGCCGCAATACGGGCATCGGTGGCGGTGCAACTCGTTCATCTTTTCGATCTGCGCGGGCGTCGATACCGACACGCGTACCTCTTATCATTCGAACAGCCGGCGCCACCACGGACGCGACCGAATGGTATTAGTACAGGGCGGGTTGCTGCACGGTTGCTGCACTGGGCCGAAAGGTGTCGAACATGGGCCTGTTCGTCGAATGCGTTTATCCTGCAAACCGACTACTTTTTCTAGCGCGCCCGGCAGGACTCGAACCTGCAACCTGCGGATTAGAAGTCCGCTGCTCTGTCCAGTTGAGCTACGGGCGCATCTGGCTTCCGGGAAACGCCGTGCGGCAGGCTACGGGGGCCGCACGGACGCTCGCGTGCCGCGAGGAGGATTATAGCGGAAGGGCGCAGGGGGAAATGCAACGGGGCCGCGGGTTATGCCACAATACCGGCCACTGATCCTGGTAGTCGGGGGAGGGAGATCGGTGGGTTCCGTAAAAGGCGAGGCGTTCGGGCGCAGCGAGGAGCTGCTGCACGAGAGCGAGGAGCGCTTCCGGCTCCTTGTCGAGGGCGTCAAGGATTATGCGATCTTCATGCTCGACCCCGAGGGGCGCGTCGTCACCTGGAACCGGGGGGCCGAGCGCATCAAAGGCTACCGGTCCGACGATATCCTGGGCCAGCACTTCTCGGCCTTCTACACCGAGGCGGACGTCGAGCGCGGCCATCCGGCGGCGGAGTTGCGCATCGCGGCGGCCGAGGGCAGCTACGAGGAGAGAGGCCTGCGGGTCCGCAAGGACGGGTCCCGGTTCTGGGCCAACGTCGTCATCACCGCCTTGAGGGACCCGGATGGGGACATCCGCGGCTTCGCCAAGGTCACGCGGGACATAACGGAGCGCGTGGAGGCTGAGGAGCGTGAGCGCATGCTCCTGCGAGAACAGGTGACCCGGGAACAGTACTCCCGCATCCTGGAGAGCATAAGCGACGCCTTCTTCGCGGTCGACGAGACGTGGCGGTTCACCTACGTCAACCGCAGGGCGGAGGAACTCTGGGGCCGCTTCCGGGCCGACCTGCTCGGAAGGGACATCTGGAGAGAACTTCCCCAGCTCGTAGGCTCAGACATCCACCAGCAGATGGCGCTCGCGGCGGAGCGGCGGGCGACCATCGAGTTCGAGACGGCCTCCCCGGTGCTCGGCACGTGGGTGGCGGGCCGGATCTACCCCTCCGACGACGGCCTCTCCGTGTACTTCCGGGACGTTACCGCGTCCAGGCTGGCCGGGGAGGAGATCAGGCGCAGCACCGAGCGTTACCGGGGCTTTGTCGAGCAATCGACCGAGGGCATCTGGCGCTTCGAGCTCGAGGAGCCGGTACCGACAGACCTGCCCACCGAAGAGCAGATAGAGCGGTTCTACAGCCACGGCTACCTGGCCGAGTGCAACGACGCGATGGCGGCGATGTACGGCCTCTCCCGCGCCGAGGAGTTGATCGGGGCGCGCCTGGGAAAGCTCCTGCCCCGCTCCGTGCCCGAGAACCAGGAGTACCTGGAGGCCTTCGTTCGCTCGGGCTACCGGGTCACCGACGCCGAGTCCGAGGAGCCCGACAGTCAGGGTGGGCCAAAGAACTTCCTGAACAACTTGACGGGCGTCGTCGAAGACGGGCGTCTGGTTCGGGCCTGGGGGGTCCAGCGGGACGTCACCGAGATCCGGCTCGCCGAAAGGATGCAGCGCTTCCTGGCCGAGTCGAGCGACGCGCTCGCGGCCTCGCTCGACTACCGGGCGACGCTCTCCAACGTCGCGCGCCTGGCGGTGCCGACGCTCGCGGACTGGTGCGCCGTGGACGTCCTCGGGGAGGACGGCGCGCTGGAGCGGCTCGCCGTCGAGCATCCCGACCCCGCGAAGGTGGCGCTCGCCTACGAGCTTCAGGAACGCTACCCCTCGGACCCGAACGCCCCGAGGGGCATACACCACGTCCTTAGGACCGGGGTGCCGGAGATGATGTCGGAGATACCTCCCGGGCTGATCGAAGAGGCCGCCCGCGACGAGGAGCACCGCGGGATCCTGAGGAAGCTCGGCCTGAGGTCGTACATCGTGGTCCCGCTCCTGGCGCGGGGCCGGACGCTGGGGGCGATCTCGCTGATCGCCGCGGAGTCGGGGCGGGCCTACGGGGAGGCCGACCTCGAGGTCGCCCAGGAGTTGGCGCGTCGCGCGGCCCTCGCGG
>CADCUW010000582.1 GCA_902805985.1 uncultured Rubrobacteraceae bacterium | reverse complement strand
GCGCGTGAAGGTGACGAGGCCCCGCTCGTCCTCCGCGTAGCCGACGGGGAAGCTGTAGGCCTTGCCGCTCCTCGCGCCTTCGAAGGAGAGCACCATCATCGTTGAGCTCACGGGTCGGTGCCACCTGGCGCGTAGCCACGCCCGTATTAAGCGGTTGGCGATGGGGAGCGAGGCCCTCCACACCCGGGTGGATTGCCAGTCCACGATCACCTCCCAAGGTCGGTACGGCCCGAGAATCCCCACGCTGCGGCCGCCGACACCCCGGCTCGGGCGACGTGCGGTCGGATTTGCCTGGGTCGGGCAAGGAGAGGGTTCTCGTGAGGACGCCCATCTGGAAGGTCGACCTGCCTGCGAGGAGTCCCGATTCCGAGAACCCGAGCGTCGGAACCGACGCTCCCGGTAGCCAACGACGCCATTTTATGGCGCCCCGTGGGACGGCTACGGGTGCGCCTCAACGAGCCCTTGCGCCGTCCGCATCGTACCCGGCCACGAGCGCTTCGATGAAGCGGCGCCGGTAGGCCAGGTAATCCTCCCCGCGCGGCACCCGATCTGGAACGTCCCGGAAGAGCCGCACGGTGCCCACGTAGGCCGCGTAGGCCATCAGCGCCCCGTGGCCCGCCTCTTCCGGCGACAAGCCGAGGGCGCGGTAGCACTCCTCGACGTACCTGATACGGCGCTCGGTGACCCGCCGAAGAAAGGGCCGCACGACGGGATCGTCCAAGGCGTCCGGCAATAACCCCGCAAAGGATTCTACGACGTGCTCGCGGCGCCTCTAGGACCTCTCCAACTCGGCGCGCCAACCCCCGGGTACGAGCGAGCTCCCCGAACTTGGAGCAGAGCTCTTCCAGAGTCATGAGCCCCAGGCCTGCCCGTGAACCGTGATGACTGCCAGGAGAGCCCACCCTGCGCCCCATTTCTCTTATGCCTTCGCCAATTCGACCTCTTCGCTGCCATCCCCAGTAAGCACGGCACGAAACCTGAGGGCGGTCGTTGTAAATCGAAAACTCCATAGAGATTGAAGCAAGACATTTCAACCCCCACCGGCAATGAGCGTGCCGTCGCGGTGGGCGAAGGCCCGCGGGCACGCCATCTTGTAGCTTCGATTTCTCTCGTCCGAGTGTAAGTTGTTCGGCTCCCATTCTGGTTCCGTATCCCCCGACCTTCACCGCAAGACGTGCGAATGGAAGCTGCCCCTTCAGGGCTAGTACTTCGCAAGAGCGCTCACGAAACCCAGATGAGTCCGGCGCCGGCGCGGATCGGAGAACTCTGTGCGGGTAACGGCGCGGCTTGCTGCGTCCCGAGCGCACCGTCTCGCCCATCGCTGCGGTCACCCTTCGGCGTACAGGCGAAGAGCCTTTATCTTTCGTCCCCTGAACTCAGCCTCGGCGACGCCCTCCAATAGGTCGGAGGGCTCGTCGCCCCCGAGCACCCTAACGGTCCAGGCTACCCTATTCTGCGCAACCTGCTTCTTCGTCGGGTCTACCCGAATTTCTTTCGCAAGGTGCTCCGACACGAACCTTCGTATTTCCCTCTTCCCCCTGTAGGTGCCATAGCTTGGGAATGGCTCCAAGGAAGTGATCTCCGCGTCTTCGGCGAAGAACCCGGCCATGGAGTCCAGGTCCCGGCTCCTCCAAGCCTCCTCGAAGGCGAGCGCCGTGAGGAACTCCTCGGCCTGGGCCTCGCCGTGCGACATCAGGTCTTCTATGAAGCGCGGATCTCGGTTCAGCTTCGAAGCGGTGCCGAGGGAGCGTGACAAGCGGGCACGGGACAGCTCGATCACGCGCACCACGATCTGCTTGTACTTGCCGCCGCGCGTGAGAGAACCCTCTTCCAGCATCCGGTCGATCTTTTCGATGAAACCAAGCTCCTGGTGGAGAGACAGGTTGCCGGAGAGCTCGTTTCGTCGGTCCGCTATCTCCGCGACCGTCCTCGGCTCGGTCTCGGTCTCCTTGGGGTTTATCTGGATCACCCATATCTCGTCCGGCCCGGCCTCGGTCAGTTCCCTGACCGGCGGGTTCTGCGAAAACAGCCCGTCCCAGTATGTCCCCCCGTCGTCGAGGCGCACGGAGCGGAAGAGGGTTGGGATGGCCGCCGAGGCGAGGATCATCTCGGCGGAGATCTTGTCTCGCCTGCTGTCGAACGCCCGAAACTCGCCGGTGAGCACGTCCACGGCTCCGACGATCAGCACGGGATGCGAACCCTCCGGCTGCACCTCCAATCTCTCGAAGTCCACTCGCCGCTCGAGCATCCTCCTGAACTCGCCGAGCCCTATTTCGGAGAAAACGTTGTAATAGGGGCTAATCGTTGGCGTCGTGATCACGTTCTGGAGGTTGCCCGCCCAGACGGTCCACTGATTGATGACCTGCTCGTGGGGGGCCGTGGCGGAGTTGTCCCGCCAGAAGGCGTCGAGTGCCTCTGCCGCTCCCGCACCGTTGCCCCCCTGCAGGTGGTGCCAGGCGAGCAGCGCGCACACCGCCCCTCCGGACGTGCCGCTGAGGCCCACCACCTCGTATCCTTTCAGCTCCTCCGCGCGGAGGAGCCTCTTGAGTACGCCGGCCGTGAACGCCGTGTGGCTCCCTCCACCCTGGCAGGCGATCGCGATCCGCTTTCTGCTTCCGGCCGTTCTCTCACCAGCTTCCATGAGGTCCTCCTGTAACCAAGGATCAAACCAACGCACCGAGACCCTCGACGAGAACCCGCGGAGGGTCTCTCGAAGCCCGCCAGGCGCCTACGGGCCGAGCAAGGCGTCCTCGTCGCTATCGGCGAAGACGTGCAGACCCAGGCGCTCGGAAAGTTCTTCGCAGACCGCGGTGCCCCGGACGCTGTTGCCGTACGCGTCCAGCCCGGGCGAGAAGACGCCGATGCCGAGCTTTCCCGGCACGACGGCCATGACGCCGCCGCTCACACCGCTCTTGGCCGGGATGCCTACCCGGTAAGCCCACTGCCCCGCGAAGTCGTACATGCCGCACGTGTGCATGACGCTCAGGACGTCCCTGACGTGGCGGCGGGCGAGCGCCCGCTCGCCGGTTATGGGGTTCGCGCCGCCGTTGGCTAGCGTGGCCGCCATCGTCGCCAGGTCCAGGCAGTCGACGCGCACCGAGCATTGGCGCAGGTAGAGGGCGAGGGTCGCCTCGACGTCGCCCGCGAGCATGCCGTCGCTGCGCATGAGGTAGGCGGTGGCCCGGTTGCGGTCCGCCGAACGTATCTCGGCCTCGAAGGTGCCCTCGTCCACCTCCAGGCCCCGGTTCCCGGCGTAGCGCCGCAGCGCGGCCAATATGCGCTCGAGGGGGTGCCCTGCGGTATGGGCGCCCTCCGCCCCCTCCACGAGGGCGGTCGTGGCGAGCGCCCCCGCGTTGACCATGGGGTTATACGGGCGATTGTTGCGCTCGTCGAAGACTATGGAGTTGAAGGCGTCGCCGCTCGGCTCGACCCCCACCCGCTCCAGGACGCGGTCGCGCCCGCAGGCCTCGAGGGCCAGGCCGTAGACGAACACCTTGGAGATGGACTGGAGGGCGAACGGCAGGTCGTGCTCGCCGGCGTGGAAGACTTCCCCGTCCGTGGTCATGAGGCTAATGGCGAAGGGGCTCCGCTCCGCTCCTGCGGTCTGCCCCAGTTTGTTGTAGCCGGTACCCGAGTTGTAGTAGGTGACGACCTCGCCGTCGTGTGGTAACAGGTGCCGCCGGTACAGCTCTTCCAGTCGCCGGTTTACTCGTTGCCTGATCGCTTGGGTTGGCATGTCAGTCCTCCCCCGATGCCTTTGTCTGGAATCGCCCCGGCCTGCTCATCGTATCCGGGTCTATCGACATGTCCCTGGGCCAATCGTACATTGCCGCGTTCACCTCCGCGCCCGCCAACACGATCGTCGCCGAAAGGTAGAGACAGAAGAGCAATGCCACGACTGCTCCGAGGCTCCCGTAGGTCACGCCGTAGTCGGCGAAGTTTGCCGGGTAAATGGAGAAACCGACCGAAGCGACCGCCCAGGCGACCACGGCAAGCGTCGCGCCCAGTGCCACGGATCCGTGGCGCTGCCTTGCGGCCGAACCGTAACGGTATACGACGGGAAGCGCCACCCCGAGCGGCATGAGGGCTACGAGGAAGCGCGGCCAACCCCGCAGCAGGCCGACCACCTACGCTGCGCGTTCCGCCACCTGCGGCCCCGTGAGCACGAGCGGTGAAGTCCGGGCGCCTCCTCTAAGCGATCCGATACCCGATTCGGCACCCTATCAAGTCTTCACCAGTTCCACCTCTCCGCTACCATTGCCGGTAAGCACGGCACGAAACTCGAAGGTGCGGGTTGTAACTGCGGAACTCCATAGAGGTTGAGGCAAGGCATTTTAAGCCCGACCGGTGATGAGGGAGCCATGAGGGAGCCGTCGCGTCGGAGGATGGCTCGTGGGCGTGTCATCCTTGCGTGGTTTGTTCATAGGCACGAAGGAGGGGCCGGCCCCCGAGGTACCGGCCCCATCGCTTTCTTATGACAAGAGTTCGCAGACGTCTATCCTTTGCCCGTTGCCCGAAAGTGGCACGACGTTGGTGGTATCGGTCGGGTCATTGACGAAGGTGAAGCGCCCGCTCGTTACAACGGTACCGGCCACGGGGTCGAGGAGGAGGTTCCTGCCCGTCATAACCGTCTCGATGTTGCCGTTGTCCAGAGTGCTCTTATGAGAGGAGCCGGTGATGTTAAACGTTGCTTGCTCCCCGTTCGCTACGTTCGTTATGATGGCGTTCTGACCTGGCGCGCTGATAATCACGCCTCCGTTGCCTTGCTCCAGCGTCTTAGTCTTGCCGCTGATCTCTATCTGCATCGGGAATTCGCAGTGGCCGGGGAATTGTGCGACGAACTCGGGGAAGTAAGTAACCGAAAAGTCCTCGGGTGCCGCCCCATTCTCCGATCGCGCGGAAGCCGTAGGCGCGGCCAACACCAGCGCCACAAGGATGCCCACCACCGTCAACAAGATGCGCTTCAAGGCGATACCTCCTTCTCCTGCAGCCCTCGTTCCGTCTCTCGGGCTGCGTCACTTGCCTACGGGAAGCAGGTTAGGAGACAAGCGTTATCCGGCCGTTATGCGGGGGTACCGGAGACCTGAGTACTTCTACCCATCTTCGTGCTAGACACAAGAGAACGGCGGCTCGATAATACGCTTCGGGTGAGCTCTAGAATGGTCGGGCCGGCGCGTGCAGCCGGTGTTCGGTTGCCCAACTTGCGATCTGGGCTCGCGACCGAAGCCCCAGCTTGCGGAGTATGTTGCCGACGTGGTTGCCGGCCGTGCGTTCTGAGACCCCGAGCTCTTTGGAGATCTGGCGATTCGTCAGGCCCCGGGCGACGAGGAGAGCCACCTCCCGCTCACGTCCGGTGAGTTTGCTCATCGGCTCGCCCTCCCGCGACCCCTGCGCGATGGACTTTGCGTCCGGACCGTCCCCCTTATCAAGCGCGTGCTCGACGGCCTCCTCGAGCGGCATCGCTCGTCCCTCGGCCCGCGCCCTCGCCCACCCCACCCCGCCGATTCTGCCACGCGCGGCGGCCAGGTACGGCTCATGCAGCGCCCGGTCTCCGGGGGGCAAGGCGATGCCCGTCGCCTCGCGTGCCGCCTCGGCGGCCCCCCAAAGCCGCGCGGCTCGGGCGTCCCGTCCAAGCGCCCCAGTGAGGCCGGCCATTCCCTCGACGGCGTTGATGCTGCTCGGCTTCGACCCCGCCTCCTGACTTCGCGCCAGAGCCTCCCCCAAAGACGTGGCTGCTCGAGCATACTGGCCCCGGCCCCTGGCGGCCAATCCCAGGTTGACAAGGGTTTCGGGCAGGATCTCCACGCCCGCGCTTCCGAGCTCGTGGGCGATAACCAGCGCCTCCTCGCACAACGCCGATGCGCGTCCGTAATCGCCGCGCATCAGCGCGGCGTAACCCAGGTTGGCGAGGGTTGTTCCGACCTGGAAGGCGTCCCCGGCTTGTCGGGCCAGCGCCAGGCTCTCTTCCCAATGCGCATAGCCGCGAGCGTAGTCGCCACCCTGGTTGATCGCCAGGATGCCCAAAAGGTTCGACACGTGGAATCTCTTGAGCGTCGTATCTGTTGTCCCTTCCTCCTCCAAACGTTGGAGCACCCGCAGGTTCTCCTCGAGCAGCGCCTGCGCTCTCTCGTTCTCGCCCTTGGCAACCGCCAGCGTTCCGAGGCCGTTCAGGGCGGTCGCGGCGTTACCCTTGTTGTCTAGCTCTCGGGAGAGGGCCAGCATCTCCTCGTACGCCGCTTCAGCGTTTCGTATATCGCCCCGCCGCTGCGCCAGCCATCCCATGCCCTCCAGCGCCTTCATCCGTGCCGGCATGGGGCCTCCACCAACCGAAAGAGCCCGCTGCAGCCATCTGGCCCCCTCACTGAGGTAGCCGCGGGTGTGCCAGAATCGCCAGAGCGCCCCGCAGAGCCGCAGCCCCATGTCGGCGGCCTCCCCCCGTTCCAAGGCCCAAGAGAGCGCCTCCCTCAGGTTGTCGTGCTCCTCCTCCAGGCGCTCCACCCAGAGCCTTTGTTGGTGTCCGGTTAGCTCCTGCTCCGCTTCTTCCGCCATGGCGAGGAACAGGGCGGCGCGACGGCCCTGTATCTCGTCGGCTTCCCCGTTCTCGTCCAGCTTGCCCAGGGCGTACTGCCGGATGGTCACCAGCATCCTGTAGCGCACCGCCCCGTCCGCCGCTCCCGCTTCGGCCACCACGAGCGACTTGTCCACGAGCCCGCCCAGAAGATCGAGGATCTCACCGGGCTCGATGCCGTCCGACGGGCACACCGCCTCCGCGGTCTCCAAGGTCCAACCCCCGGCGAAGACCGAGAGCCTTCGGAACAGAGCCTGCTCGGGTTGGGAAAGCAGGTCGTGGCTCCAGTCCATGGTCGCTCTCAAGGTTTGCTGCCTCGACCCCACACTCCGTCCCGCGCTACCGAGCACGTCGAGGGAGACTTCCAATCTCTGGGCTACCTGCTCGACAGCCAGTGCGCCCATCCTCGCCGTGGCCAACTCTATGGCCAGCGGCATACCATCGAGCCTTCGGCATACCCTCGCCACCGCCCCGGCGTTCTCTTGAACCAGCTCGAAGGCGGGCAGCCTCAGGCGTGCGCGCTCTACGAAGAGCCTCACCGACTCGTGGCGCATAAGGCCCTCCTGGCTCAGATACTTATCCTTCCCGGACGGCAAGGAGAGCGGGGGGACCCGCCAGAGGACCTCCCCCCGAATGCCCAATGGCTCCCGGCTCGTGGCCAGTACCCTCAGGCGCGGGCACGCGTCCAGGGAGGCGTCCACGAACCGCGCCGCTGCCTCCACCAGGTGCTCGCAGTTATCCACTACCAAGAGCAACTGCTTGTCTTCTAGAGCTTCCAGGACCGTCTCGGCGAGCGCTTGGCTGGTGCGCTCCGGCACCCCCAGAGCCCCGGCTACCGCCTGAATCACCAGGTCCCCCTCGGAGAGCGGCGCGAGCTCCGCGAGCCACACCCCGTCCGGGTAGACGCCGACGAGGTCCCTCGCCACCTCGAGGGCCAGTCGGGTCTTTCCGGAGCCTCCGGCCCCGGTGAGCGTCAGGAGCCTGGTCATGGCGAGGGTCTTCTTGACCTCTACCATCTCGCGCTCTCGCCCCACGAAGCTGGTCCTGGCAGCGGGCAGGTTGTGGCGGCCCGCGCTGGGTGGCTCCTCCTTGCGTCGCAGAGGAGCCTGAGGAACCAGTGAGAGCCTTCCGGCTGCTGCCTCATCGCGCAGGCGGCGCGTTGCCGCGTTGGGCTCCGTGGCGAACCCCCTAGCGAGGGTGTCGCGGAGACGCTCGTATTGGGTTAGGGCTTGTTCAGGTCGGCCCAAGAGGGCGTAAAGTCGCATGAGGGCCGCGTGCGCCTCTTCAAGGGCGGGCTCTTTTGACGTCGCCTTCCGCAGAGCCTCGACGGCCAGCCCATGCTCGTTGCGTTCTTCGTAGATGGCCGCCGCCTCGACGAGCAGCTCGAGGTAGAGTCGGCGCAGTCCTTGGCGCCTCGCTTCCGCCCAGGGCTCGTAGCGGTCTTCTGGCAGGAGATCTCCAGAATAGACGTCTATGGCCGCCCGGTAGGCCGAAGGATCTCTGGAGCGGCGGGCGACAAGCGCGCTCTCCTCAAAGACTTCGACATCGACCCACGTTTGCCCTCCCGGGCACAGGACGATCTGTTCGTCCCTGAGGCTCAGGTAGCGGTCACGAGAACCGGGTGCGATATCGAGGGCTCCACGGGCCGCGTGCAGCACCTGACGCAGGTTGTTGGAAGCCGACTTCTTTCCGACGTTCGGCCAGAGCAGGTCCATCGCCTGCTCGCGGTGCATCCGGTGGCCCGGGGCGAGGGCCAGCAGCTTCACCAATCCAGCCGCCCTCTTTAATCGCCAAACTTCCTTTCCAACGGGCTGCGACCCCAGCGAGAGTTCGAACCCGCCGAGCAAGCGAACGCGCAATATCTCGGGTCCCTCACTGCTGCAGTGGGCGAGCCCCTCGCCACGTCCTCCGCCGAGGCGCCCCAGCGCCTTTTTCGTCGTCCGGCCGCTCTCTTTCAATTGGTCCTCGGCTTTACGCCCGTCCGCCCCGTAGCAGCATCGCTTGCTTGTCTTGTACCTGTTGTGACTTTGGTCGCGGACCATACCTCAGGGTGAGCGCAGCCACATCGCGCAATTGGGTGATTTGTCTGAAAACCGCAGGCGAACAAAAGCCGACCAAAGCCCTTACTGGATGGAGTCTTCGGGATGACGCGACACACGAACCACGCTCCAAGCCCCACTACCGTCACGCGCCTGGCGCCAACGCTCTCGGTTTCCCCGGCGCCGACACAGGCGAGACGGTTCGACGCCCAGAGTTTGCACTATGGTTAGCGCAGGAAACACGCAGCACGAACTTCGGGAAATAGGACTTCTAGGACGTACGGTGGATAGGGACCGCGGGCAGGGGCCTTCCGGCCGCAGATTGGGCGCTTCCTTCCCTCATTCACGGACGATCGTTTGGAGATCCGGGCAGGAACGAGGCCAACAACAGGTAGTCCCCGTCCGGATCGTCGCGAGGGTCGGGTGGACGGTGCCCGGCGCCCTTCCCCGAGCGTACCAGGACGGTCGACGCCCTCGGGTAGAGCAGGCGCACCCTCGCTTCGATCTCTTCCCCGCAGGTGCCCAGCAGGGTGTGGTGGTGGGCCGTTAGGTCCACCGTGAGCACTTCGGCTTCGTACCAGCCCGTCGGATTATCCATGTTTCCGTATCCTCTCGCCGGGGCCCCCACTATGGAGCCCGAGAAGGGCGGACGCATCGCGCAAATGCACCGTTTATTTCTAGCCCCATTGGGTGAGAACCGCGAGGTACCCCGTCCGGACGTTGAAACGCGGATACCCGAAGTCCGGAGAACCCCCTCAGCGCGAAGTCCCGTGAATCCGTTTGCCGAGTCTCCTTTAGCTAGGCTCTGTTCAGTTCTACCTCTACGCTTTCATCTTTAGCAAGAACCGCGCGAAACTTGACGGCGGGTGTAGTAAATTCGAAACTCCATAGAGGTGGAGGCCTTTCACTTCAAGGAGTAGTAGCGCTGAGAAAAAACACCTAATCTTCGCACCACCGCCCTCGTAGGCGAGATCGATGAGATTCGCAATCTTGTAGACGCGGTTGATGCGCTCTTGGTCCCCGCAGACGTACTCGACCCTGCCGAACGAGTTCGCCGGGGAAACACGGGCGACGTTAGCCGCTCGGCGCTACGGGGTAACAGCTGTAAGTTGCTGGGACGCGGGAGAGGCCGAGCGCGGTGCGTCCACCACGGGGCGCGCGTTGGGAAACCCCCGCAGGGGATCGGGGGACGGATGGTTGCAAACCTTAGAAGGTTGAAGCTTCGAGATCTCCGAGGCTTACTGCGGAGGGTCGCGCGCGAACCGCGGCAGGCCGTGGAGGCCTGGCGGCAGGCCAGGGAGGTCGCGTCGAAGAACGGTCTCAACGCCTTCAAGATTCTGGCGGAACAGACGCTTTTGGAGAGGTTGCACTCCATAAACCGCTACTCCTACTACCTGTACCGCCTGTTCGAGCCCGGGATCTCGTGGGAGGATAAGAAGAGTTACCTGGCGGACGACTACTACTCCGAAGATCGCGGGGAGGAGAACGTCCGCCTGTGGTCGCTCCTGGCGCCCGAGAAATACTGCGGCCTCTATGACAACAAGCTTGTATTCAACCGTTTCTTCGGCTCGCTGGGGTTCCCCCTCGCAGAGGTTCATGGAGTCTACGATCCGGTCTTCGGCTACACGATCGACGG
>CADCUW010000581.1 GCA_902805985.1 uncultured Rubrobacteraceae bacterium | reverse complement strand
CTGGAGTCGGGCCATCCGGGGCTCCTTTGGTCGGGTAGTGGCCGGATGGCCTTCTTTCTACTCCCAATCTACGCAACACGCATCTAGGCGCCTACCTGTGCGCGGCCGCCCTAGGCCTCGTCGCAGTCGCCGACCCCCCGGCCTCCGCCCCGGCCCGGCTCCTCTTCCTCGCCTCGGGCGCCTCGCCGCGGGCGCCTCGCCTCGGGCGCCTCGCCGCGGGCGCCTCCGACCTTCTCTTCTTCGGTTTCTGCCTGGCCTTCTACCTCGGCCGGATCGTGCGCTTTCGGCGCCCGATTTTCGAGGTGTGCGCCGAGGGCATCCTCGACCGCGCTTCGGCGCTGGGTACGGGGTTCGTGCCGTGGGGGGAGGTGGAGGGGGCCTGGATGCGGTCGTTCCTTGGGCAGCGCCTCCTCGCGGTGGAGGTGACGGACGAACGACCGCTGCTGGCACGCCAGGGGCCCGTGAAGCACCTCCTCATGGGCGTCAATGGGAGGATAGTCGGGACGCCGGTCCTGGTGCCCCTCGGCTTCCTGAACGTCCGGCAGGACACGCTGTTGTGGGAGATCGAGAAGCACCTCTCGCGTTCGCGGGGGGCGGGGGGCCCGGGTCGGGTTGAGTGACGACGGCGGGGTAAAGAGCGCTCGACACGCGTCCTCTTCGGGCGGCCTTCCCTGGGTTCATGGACCCCGTGCCCCCGAGCACACCGGGGAGTGAAGACCGGCGGGTCGGGACCACGTCGTCTTCCCGTCACCCTCGCGGTACGCCGGTGCCACGGGGTCCATGTCCTAGTTTGCGGCGTGCCGCCGGCAGGGACTGTTCACCCTGGTGCATGGAAGGTTCATTCCCCGAAACCGCGCCCTCGCTCGCGTTGGGTGTAGGCGTGCCGCCGGGCGGGTAACGTCGGTCTCGCCCGGCACCGCGGAGAAGAAGGGAGCATGAGCGTGACCGAGGACCGAGGCAACAAGTTCGTCCTCTACCGGGACCTGAAGGACGGCTACAGGTGGAGGCTGCGCGCCCCCGACGGCCAGACGCTGGCCGCATCCGCCCGAGGGCACCGCCAGAAGGCCTCCTGCGAGGAAGAGATGCGGGCGGCCATGGCCGACCACCCGGGCGCCGGGGTCCTCGACACGACCGACGGGTAGCGGGGGCGCCATCCTCGAGTAAGGCCCGCCCTCGGAACTTCGCCCCGGGTTCATTCCGCGAACTTCTAGCTGAGGGGGTTCCAAGGAAGTTCGTCGAAAGAGGGTGAAGGGCGCGAAGGAGGGGGGCCGAAGCCCCCCTCCTCGGGCGAAGTGGGTCCTGTGTGGGGAGACCTAGCGCCTTCCTCCCTCTTCCCCGGCGCGCCCGGTCGGATCGATGATCTCGTCGCCGTGCGCCGTGTGGGCTCCGACCCGTCCCTCGGCCACGAGCAGCCGCTCGCCCTCGTGCTCCACAAGTACCTTGGCGTGGGGCTCGAAGAGGCCCTCGGGGGGAGTCGCCGTGGAGAGCTCGGCCCCGGTGGCTTCCGCGGCCTCGGCCGCGCTGGCGGACTCCACGGAGGAGGTCACGAACTCGTCGATCCCCCGGTCGTAGTAGACGACGTCGTCCGAGCCGGAGCCCGTGAGGTCTATGACATCGCGCTGGCCGTCCAGGGCGTCCACCTCGTCGGCCCCGGGTCCACCGTATAGGGTGTCCCTGCCCGTGCCGCCCACGATCAGGTCGTCACCGTACTGCCCGTCGAGGGTGTCGTTGCCGCCCTGCCCGTAGAGGGCGTCGTGGCCTTGCTGACCGATGAGGCGGTCGGCAGCTGTGCCGCCCAGGACCTTGTCGCCCCAGCCGGACTCGTTGCCCCCCCAGACGGTATCGCCGCCCCCTTTGCCGTAGATGAGGTCGGCCCCGCCGTAGCCATGGATGTTGTCCGCCCGGTCCGTGCCGCGCAGGACCTCGCCGGCGTTCGTGCCGGGGATGGTGGCCGCAAGCGCCGCCCCCGAGCCAACCACCACCATCGCCAGAGACGCCGCTGCGACCTTGATCCCCCTGGCCTTCTTCTTCTCCGCCATTTCCGACTCCTTCCGGTCCGGTCCTCGCCGGGCCTCTCCGGGGCCGCCGATCGGCCCCTTCGAGGAGGAGTTTCGCGCCGCGGGAAAGGCCCGCCATCACGCAAATGGGTGATATTCGAGGGGTGTAGCCGAACCGTTACCGGGATGTCGCCGTCCTGTTACCGGAAGCCAACAAACGGGGCCCATTCACCCACCTCGGTAAGGGATGAGCGACGCGATGGACCGTTTCGGGGCTCTCTGGGAGTAGAAGGGGGGGTGCGACAGGGTGGACGAAGGCCACCGTTCGTTGCTGGTTTGAGGCGTTTCGTGGAGTGCGCCTGGAAGGATTCGAACCTCCGACACATGGTTTGGGAAACTGTGGGAGCGGGTTGCGCCTTACTTCGTCCGGTCCGTTTCGCCCGCGTTTGCCGCGCTAGTAGGGGAAGAGTCCCGCACCCTTCGGTGTCCGTTCGCGGCCTCCCGCGCGCGGCGTGGTGGTGGAAGTATGGTGGCCAAAGTCGCCTCACGGTCTCGTCCACCTCACGGCGGGAGTAGGCGTTGCGCCCGCCGAGCTTGGCCGCTCGCTTGACAGTCCGAGGCGCACAATGAAATACTAGATACAATTATCCTACGGAACCTTAGTCGTCTGCATGGGGGATGCGACTAATGCACGAAGGGGGAGGAGCAAGAGATGGCTAACGCGGGGACAAGCGCACCGGAGGTGCGCAAGGTGGCATTCGCCAGCTTTATTGGCACGACCATAGAGTGGTACGACTTC
>CADCUW010000580.1 GCA_902805985.1 uncultured Rubrobacteraceae bacterium | reverse complement strand
TTCTTGAACTGCTCGTACATCGTCGGCAGCTTCTTCATGATGCCCTCGTAGCCGAGGTGCGTGATGTCCAGGTAGACCCCGCCGTGCTCGGAGCCGCGGCCCTCCTGGACCTCGGTGTAGTTGGCCCGCGCCACCACGTCGCGCGTCGAGAGCTCCATCTTCTTCGCGTCGTAGTTCTCCATGTACCGCTTGCCCTCGGAGTTGCGGAGCAGGCCGCCCTCACCGCGCACGCCCTCCGTCACGAGCAGGCCGCGCACGCCAGGAGGCCAGACCATCCCCGTCGGATGGAACTGCATCATCTCCATGTCCACGAGCTCGGCGCCCGCGTCATAAGAGAGGACGACGCCGTCGCCGGTGCCCTCCCAGGAGTTGGAAGTGACCTTGAAGATGCGACCCCAGCCGCCGGTCGCCATCACGACCGCCTTCGCCTTGAAGTGGACGAACTTGCCGGACTCGCGGGTGTAGGCCAAAGCGCCCACGACGCGGCCGTCCTTCTTGAGGAGCTTCGTGACCGTGGTCTCCATGTAGACCTTGGCGTCCGTGGCGAGGGCCTTCTCCTGCATCGTCCGGATCAGCTCCAAGCCAGTCCTGTCCCCGACGTGCGCCAGGCGGCGGTGCGTATGGCCGCCGAAAGGCCTCTGGCTGATCTTGCCCTCGGGCGTCCTGTTGAAGAGGGCGCCCCACTGCTCCAGCTCGTAGACCCGGTCCGGGGACTCCTTGGCGTGGATCTCGGCCATCCGCCAGTTGTTGATGAACTTCCCGCTCCTCATCGTGTCGATGAAGTGCTGGCGCCAGGAGTCGTCGGAGTCGACGTTCCCCAGGGCCGCCGCCATGCCGCCCTCGGCCATAACGGTGTGCGCCTTGCCGAGCAGGGACTTCGTCACTATCCCGACGGAGAGGCCGCGCTGCGTCGCCGAGACCGCGGCCCTGAGGCCGGCGCCGCCGGCGCCGATGATAAGGACGTCGTGCTCCCGAACCTCGTACCGCTCGCGAGAGCCGTTCTGGTGTCCGTCCCTCTGCAACTCCACCACCTACCCTATTATCTTGAAGTCGGTTATCACGCCTGCCTGCATCAGCCTCAGGTATATGTCCGTCGCCAGCAGCGAGAAGAGGCTGAGCCAGGCCCACTGCGGATGGCGCAAATTGAGCCTGGTGACTAAGTTGTAGGTCTTGCGCCGCGCGTTCCCGCCCCGCAGGCACGAGTAGCAGTCCTTGTTCCCTCCAATAAGGTGCCTGAACGAGTGGCAGGAGAACGTGTAGGCCGAGAGGAGCACGATGTTCAAAAACCACAGCAGCGAGCCGACGCTTACCTGGAACCCCTGCGCCCCGAACAACGTCCTGAAGGCCTCGTACCACAGGAACAGAACGACGATGATCGACGCGTACAGGAAGTACCTGTGGATATTGTTCCACACGAAGAGCGCCCGCTCCCCCCTGTATCCCTCGGCCGCGTTCTTCCCGGCCCAGAAGCGGTCCTTCTGCTGCACGTCGGTCCGGCACGCCGGCGGGTCGAAGAAGAAAGCCCGGTAGTAGGCCTTACGATAGTAGTAGCAGGTCGCCCTGAAACCCAAGGGTATCCACAACACCAGCATCGGCGCCGTCACGAAGGCGGGCATCCAGTTAGGCAGCGGGACCTCGGGCGAGTAGAAAGGCGACACGAACTGCTGGAACGTGCCGGGGAACAGGGCGATCGCGACAAACGAGTAGAGCCCGAAGAAGCTCAACACCAACACCACGGTCATCGGTTCGACCCACCACGGCAACCTCTTCCAAGCGGATGCTATCGCTGACAAGCTTGCTCTCCTGTCTAAATGCTTGTGCCTACTTGTAACTTGTGGCGTTTACTCAGTGCGGGAAGTATAGAGGATCGGCAAGCGGCGTTCTGTGAAAAGTTTCGGAGGGAAGTTTTGAGGCTTCGGGTTTTGGGTTTCAGGGGTGCGAACAAGATGCCGGACGGATAAGAGCACCCCCGACGCTGCTAACATCTTGACCGGGCGATGAAGATCCCGAGAGACCGGAGCCGGTGAGACGAACCGGCGGGGAGGCGACGGCGATGGAAGAACGGCGCGGGCAGTTGGTCCAAAGACTGCGCCAGGCGGAGCAGGCGCGGGACCTCCTGCGGGAGTTGGAGCGCCTGCTGAAGGAAGACAGTCGGGAACTCGAGAGCACCCTGGAGCGGCTGGATGGGCTGGCGCAGTCCTTGCCGGAGGCAGACCGCATCCGATGGTTTATCGAATCCGCCGTCGGGTCCGCGAGAGTCGACCGGTCGGTCAAGGCCGGCTCCGACGTGAGCAGGTCCCGCTCCGCCGTCGAGGGCGAGCTCTCGACGCTCCGGGGAACTATCGACCGCGGGGTCACGTAGCGCCGTGCCTGGGCGAGGTCATCCGCCCGGACACATTTCCACAGATCGGCGAATGCACGGGCAAAGGCGACGGAACTCTGGCTCCCCGCCGGACGAACACCAAGGGTTCTTATGCCCGGGTCTCGTCGCGGAAGCCGGGCGGATTACGAGGCACCGATCTGAGGTAGAAGGACGCGCGTGATTTTTAACAACGGATCAGAGGGTCCAATGTTCTCTCTCGTCTACGTCAGCTCCGCGACCCTGCCGTTCTCAGGGGAAGACCTGCGCGCCCTTCTGGCGACGTGCCGCAAGAACAACGCCGCGTTGGGAATCACCGGGATGCTGCTCTACAAGGACGGCAACTTCATGCAGGTCCTCGAAGGCGACGAGGGGGCGGTACGCGGGCTCTACGCCAGGATAGAGGCGGACAGCCGTCATAGAGGCGAGATCACGCTGCA
>CADCUW010000579.1 GCA_902805985.1 uncultured Rubrobacteraceae bacterium | reverse complement strand
GGGTGTCATGGCGGACACCTTCCACATGAACGTCGAGGAGAGTTCGCCCCTGGACGCGGTGCGCGGGCTCGGGAGCCTACTGAACCACGTGCACCTCTCGGACTCGAACCGCCTGGCGCCGGGCCTCGGCCACATAGACTTCGCGGGCTTTATCCGGGTGCTCGAAGAGATCGGGTACAGGGGGTACCTGGCCTTCGAGCTGATCCCGGACCCTCCCAACAGGCTCGGCGAAGACGGGGAGCGCGAGACCTCCCTCGACGACGTCGCGCGGCAGGCCATCGAGTATTCCCGGGCCTCGGAGCGTCAGGGGGTCTCTTCGTGAGGCCGATTGGGGAGGGCGCGCGGCGTGAGTCGGGTGGCGGGCGGACCGCGGTCTCGCGGAGGCTCGTGGTGGCCGGGCCGCGGCGGGCGGCGCTCGAGGCGTACGAGAGGCCCGCGGTCGGGGCCGGGGAGATCGGGGTCCGCGTAGAGTACGCCTCGCCGAAGCACGGGACGGAGCTCGCCGTCTTCAGGGGCGAGGATCCCTTCGTGGCCGACCTCTTCGACGAGGACTGGCGCCTGTTCGTCGGGCGCGACGGGGAGGCTTCGTATGGCGGGAGCCCGGTCCTCGGCAACCAGTGGGTCGGCGTGGTGGACGAGATGGGGGAGGGCGTCGAGGGGTTCCGGGTCGGGGGGCGGGTGTGCGGGTATGGCGGCATTCAGGACTACCACGTCGTCGACGTGCGGAGCGCGCCCTACCTGTTCGAGGTCCCCGATGGGATGTCGTGGAAGAGTGCGCTGTGCTTCGATCCCGCGCAGTACGCCCTCTCTGGCGTGCGCGACGGCAACCTCAGGGTCGGGGACCGGGTAGCCGTCTTCGGCCTCGGCGCCATAGGGGCCGTCGCCGCCCAGATGGCGAGGGCCGCGGGCGCCCGGTTCGTCGCCGCCATCGACCCCATCGCCAAGCGCCGGGAGGCGGCGCTCGCGGCGGGCGCCGACGCGGTCTTTGACCCGATGGAGCAGGACATCGGGCTGGAGTTGAAGCGGGCGACGGGCAGGCTCGGCGTGGACTGCGTGGTGGAGACGAGCGGCAACGAGCAGGCCCTGCAGCAGGCGCTTAGGGGGCTGGCCTACGGGGGCACCATCGCGTTCGTCGGGTGGGCCAGGGCCTTCAGCGGGACGCTGGACCTCAGCCGGGAGGCCCACTTCAACAACGCCAACCTCGTCTTCTCCAGGGCCAGCAGCGAGCCCAACCGGGACCACCCGCGCTGGGACCGCCGGCGCATCGCCTCCGCGTGCTGGGAGATGCTCGCCTCAGGCGCTGTCGATTGCGGGGGCATCGTAGATCCCGTCGTCCCCTTCGACGAGTCCCCCGGAGCCTATGAGACCTACGTGGACCGCAACCCCGAGCGCGCCGTCAAGCTTGGGGTGAGGTTTTGAGGTGTTGTTGAGAGAAGACCTTGGGTATGCCGCCGCTTCTGGGGCCGGTCGTGACGGCGATGCCTGGCTCCAGGTGGCGCACCGCACCCCTGATGCCTCAAAACCTCGATGACCCTCTCCGCAACTCGTTGTGACCCGGGCAGCAGGAGGATTTGTCCGCTAGAGTTCGAGGGACACTTACGCGTGGACGGCACAAACAGGAGGTGGATCTTGCCTGGAAGCTCAGAGACAGAGACCTACACCATAGACGATGAGATCCGGGTGCCCATCAAGCTCGGCGACGAGGACGGGGTGGCCCACGTGCGGGCGATCTTCCGCCGCTTGAGGGCCGCGGGCGAGCTCGGCCCCCGCGGCCTCGACCCGAACGACACCATGGAGCTGCGCGGCAACGGCCAGAACCAGAAGCGGGCCACCGTCGAGGTCTCCATCAAGGTCGCCGACGGCCACACTCCAGGCGAGTACCTCTGCACCGCCATCCAGGCCTACGACTCCAACGGCAACATGGATCTCATCGAGAACCCGACCCCCTCGCGGCTCTTCCGCGTCGTCGACGAGCGCAAAAAAGACGACGAGAAGATGGAGTTCCTGGGTTGGGGCGACTAGCTTTGCGCCGCATCGTTTCCTGGTAGAATCGCGCTTGCGCTTGGTGGCCGTAGCTCAGTCAGGTAGAGCATCGGATTGTGGCTCCGAAGGTCGCGGGTTCGAGCCCCGTCGGTCACCCCCTCTTTTGCAGGTAAAACGCGGGATCCGCCCGCCCGGTTCGGTCCCTTTTACTGCAACCGTACTGCAACCCGGCGGCGGAGGGGCCTTCGTTCGGGCTGTAAGCCGGGTTCTGCTCTTCGAGACGCGGTGTCACGCCGGTAACGGGGCGCGGCCCAGTACGTTGGTACGCGTTTGAAGCCGGGACAACACGAGGTCAGAATCGACCACCGGATGGAAGGCGACTCGGAGGTGGGGGCACGATGAGAGACGGGAACGGCCATCGCACCGCTTCGACCCTGAGCCACCTGGAGGGCTCCCTGTCGGGGGCTACGTACCCCGCCGACGGGCTGATGAACGTGGACCCGACTGACGGCCGCCCGTTGCTGGCGCGCTACGATCTCGACGAGGCCGCCCAGACCCTCACGGCCGAGTCGCTGGCAGCCCGTCGCTCGGGCGGCATGTGGCGCTGGGCCGAGCTATTGCCGGTGCGGGGGTGGGACCGCGTCGTCTCCCTGGGGGAGGGGGACACGCCGCTGCTGGCGCAAGCGAGGCTCGGAAGCAGCCTCGGCCTCCCCCGCGTGTCGACGAAGGCGGAGGGGTTGAACCCCACGGGGTCTTTCAAGGCGCGCGGGATGGCGGCGGCCGTCTCCCGGGCTCTGGAGCTCGGCGCGTCCTCGTTCG
>CADCUW010000578.1 GCA_902805985.1 uncultured Rubrobacteraceae bacterium | reverse complement strand
GCTCGCCACGCCCACCTCACGCTCGGCCACGCTCTCAGCCCAACCCCAGTCCCGCACCTCCGCCAGCCCCTCCGCGTTCGGCCCGCCTTCCGCCCCCTCCGACCACGCCAGGAGCACCCTGCCCCCGGAGCCCTGCTCCAGCGGCAGCACGGCGCCCTCGGGCACCGCGTCCCTCAAGCCTCCGCCCGTCCGCTCCACGGAGGCTACACACACCCGGCGCTCTCCCTCCCGCACGTAGAGCTGCGTACTCTCCTCGGTCCTGTCCCGGAGCGCCGCCAGCACGGGGCGGGCGACCTCGACCAGGCCTGATCCAACCGCCCCACCCCCCCAACCCAACAACCGCGACCCGAGAGAGTACCGACCGTCCTCCCGCGCCACCAGCCCGTGCGCCTCGAGAGCCGTCAACAACCTGTAAGCCGTCGGGCGCGCCAACCCCGTCCCCCGCACCACACCCGCTAGAGTCGCCGGCCCGCCCTCGGCCAGAAGGGATAGAATCCCAACCGCCTTGTCCAGAACCCCGACCCCGCTCTTGCCCCCGACCCTCGTATCTCCTATACTGTCCATATGTTAAACATTGTGTCTCATATGTTGAAACAAAACAAGGGCCGCTCCTAGCTTTGGCGCGCGAGTGGGACGCGGTGGCGTACGAGGGGCTCTCCTCCCCGCAGACGCGGTGGGGGGCTGAGTTTCTGGGCCGGCTGGAGTTGGCGGGCGATGAGGACGCCATCGACGCGGGGTGCGGGACGGGGAAGGTGACGGGGCTCTTGCTGGAGAGGCTGCCGCGGGGGACGGTGCTGGCGGTGGACGGGTCGCGGGCGATGGTCGAGGCCGCGGCGGAGAGGTTCGCGGGGGAGACGCGGGTGCGGGTCGAGCACCAGGATTTGGTGGAGCTCGAGGTCGAGGAGCCGGTGGATCTGGTCTTCTCCACGGCGACGTTTCACTGGATAGGGGACCACCAGCGGCTCTTCGACCGCCTCGCGCTCGTCCTCAAGCCGGGCGGACGGCTGGCCGCCCAGTGCGGGGGGGAGGGGAACATCTCCCGCGCGACGCGGGCCACGCGGGAGGTCATGGGCAGGGAGCGTTTCCGGTCCTTCTTTGTGGGCTGGGACGACGACAAGAACTACGCCGGGGCCGGCGAGACCAAGGCGCGGCTGGAGGCGGCCGGGTTCGGGGGTGTAGAGGCGTGGCTGCACGAGGAGCTGACCGGGTTCGGGTCGGCCGGGGAGCTGGCCGGTTTCCTCGAGATCGTCGTGCTCGGGGGCCACATGCAGAGGTTGCCCGAGGGGGAGAGGGGGCCCTTCGCCGGGGCTGTGGCCGCGGAGATAGTGGCCGCGGCCGGCGAGCCGCTCCTCGACTACGTCCGGCTGAACATGACGGCGACCCGTTCGGAGGACGCGTGACCGTAGGCGCCCTCTTCGACGAGGCTGCCGGCGGCTACGACGAGGCCCGCCGCCGGCTCGTGCCCGGGCTCGACGAACTCTACGCGGCCCTGCTCGAGGGCCTGCCGTTTAAGAAGGAAGAGCCCATAAAGGTACTCGACCTCGGGGCCGGGACGGGGCTCTTGAGCGCCGAGATCTCCGGCCGGTTCCCGCGCGCCAGGGTCACGCTCGTCGACCTCTCGGTAGAGATGCTGCGCGTCGCGAGGCGTCGCTTCGCCCGCGAGCCTCATCGCTTCGAGTTCCGGGTGATGGATTTCGCCCGCAAGGACCTGCCCGCCGGCTACGACCTCGTCGCCTCGGCCCTCTCCATCCACCACCTCACCGACGGGGACAAGCGCGAGACCTTCGAGAAAGTCCACGGCGCCCTCGTCCCTGGCGGGCTCTTCGTGAACCTGGATCAGGTGCTCGGCGCGTCGCCGGAGGAGGAGGCGGGATACGAGGAGTGGTGGCTCCGGCGCGTGCGGGAGGCCGGCGCCTCGGAGGAGGAACTCGCGGGCGCCTTCAGGCGCATGAGGGCCGACAGGAACGCGACCCTCGCGGACCAGCTCCGGTGGCTGGAGGAGGCCGGGTTCGAGGGCGTGGGATGCGCGCGCGGGGATCACAGGTTCGCGGTCTACGGTGGCCGCAAGGGCATTGCAAGCTCGTACAACGGAAAGGAACGCCATGGGTAGGCCAAAGACGCTCGTAGAGAAAGTATGGGAGAAGCACGTCGTGAGGAGTGCCGAGGGGGAGCCCGACCTCCTCTACGTCGACCTGCACCTCGTCCACGAGGTGACGAGCCCGCAGGCCTTCGAGGGGCTGAGGCTCGCCGGACGCAAGGTGCGCCGTCCCGACCTCACCTACGCGACCATGGACCACAACGTGCCGACCACGCCCGTCGGGCAGCCCATCAAGGATGAGGTCTCGGCCAGGCAGATGGACGCGCTGGAGAAGAACTGCGAGGAGTTCGGCGTCACACTCAACAAGTGGGGCGCCATGGGGCAGGGCATCGTCCACATCATAGGCCCCGAGACGGGTCTGACCCAGCCCGGCCTCGTCATCGTCTGCGGCGACTCCCACACCGCAACCCACGGCGCGTTCGGCGCTCTAGCGTTCGGCATTGGCACCAGCGAGGTCGAGCACGTCCTGGCGACACAGACCCTCCCCCAGAGCCGCCCGAAGACGATGGCCGTGACCGTGGAGGGCGAGCTCCCGGCCGACGTCACGGCCAAGGACCTCATGCTCGGCATCCTGAACAGGATCGGGACGGGCGGCGGCGTGGGCCACGTCATCGAGTACAGGGGCGAGGCTGTACGGTCGCTCTCGATGGAGGGCCGCATGACCGTCTGCAACATGTCCATAGAGGGCGGGGCGAGAGCAGGCCTCATCGCCCCCGACGAGACCACCTTCGAGTACCTCGAAGGCCGCGAGTACGCGCCGAAAGGCGAGGAGTGGACCCGGGCCGTCAAGGAGTGGAGGAGTCTTCGCACCGACGAGGGCGCCGAGTACGACAAGGAGGTCGTGATCCAGGCCGCGGACCTCGTCCCCTACGTCTCCTGGGGTACGACCCCGGCCCAGACCGTAGGGCTCGACGACGCCGTCCCGGAGCCCCAGAACGACGGCCACCGGCGGGCGCTGAAGTACATGGACCTCGAGCCCGGGACGCCCATACGCGAGATCGAGGTGGACACGGTCTTTCTCGGCTCCTGCACCAACGCCCGCATAGAGGACCTGCGGGCCGCAGCTAGAGTACTCGAAGGCCAGAAGGTCAAGGAGGGCATCAGGGCGATGGTCGTGCCCGGCTCCATGCGCGTCAAGAAACAGGCTGAAGAAGAGGGCCTCATGGAGGTCTTCACCGAGGCCGGCTTCGACTGGCGCAACGCGGGGTGCTCGATGTGCCTCGGGATGAACCCGGACATCCTGAAGCCCGGTGAGCGCTGCGCCTCGACCAGCAACCGCAACTTCGAGGGCCGCCAGGGCAAGGGCGGCAGGACACACCTCGTCAGCCCCGCAGTGGCCGCTGCGACGGCCGTCATGGGGAGGTTCGCCTCACCGTCGGAACTCGGCGTACCCGTGGAGGTACTCTAGTGGAAGCCGTAACGAAGGTAGAAGGAAAAGCCCTCCCGCTCGGGTGGGACGACGTAGACACGGACCAGATCGTGCCTAGTGACGCCCTCAAGCGCATCGAGCGGACCGGCTTCGGCCAGTTCCTCTTCTCCGCCTGGCGCGAGGACCCCGAGTTCGTGCTCAACAAGCCCGAGCACGAGGACGCGGTCGTCCTCCTCGCCGGCCAGAACTTCGGGAGCGGGTCCAGCAGGGAGCACGCCCCCTGGGCCATCCAGGACTACGGCTTCGGCGCCGTCGTAGCCCCGTCCTTCGCCGACATCTTCAAGAACAACTGCGCCAAGATAGGCCTCCTCGCCGTCGAGCTCTCCGAGGAGGCGGTGGAGAAGCTTCTTCGAATCGTGCGCGAGGACCCGGAGGCAAAGCTCTCCGTGGACCTCGAAGGCCGCGTCGTAAAAGCGCCTGGCTTCGAGGAGCCCTTCGCCTTCGACAACTTCGCCCGCTACCGGCTCCTCAACGGCCTCGACGACATCGCCCTCACGCTCACCCACGAGGACGACCTCGAAGCCTTCGAGAAGTCCAGGCCCTCTTACCTGCCGAGCGTGCTGTAGCCCCGGGCGTGTACTATTCCGGTAGGTTGCAGGCGTAAGAGAGGGGCTAGACCGTGGCGAAAAAGATGGACAAGGCCGTAAAGGAGCTCGCCAAAGAAGTAAAGAAGCTCCGCAAGGAGAACGAGAAGCTCGCCAAGGCCCTCGGCAAGACGCGCGAAGACCAGGCCGAGTCGATCCAGAAGGTCCTCGCCCTCCTCGAAGAACGCCTCCCCGTAGGGGGCACCGACGCGGACGAGACCGAAGACCACCCGGACCACGACGAAAACGGCGGCTTCGTAACAGCCGAAACGGCGCCGGAAGACACCGACGGCGACGTCCCCGAAGCCTCCGCGGACGCCCAGCAAGAAGAACCGGAGGTCACGGACGCCGCGAAGCGCCGGGCAGAAGAACTCGACGTGGACCCGACGACCGTGAAAGGCACCGGCTCGGGCGGGCGCGTCCTCGTCAAGGACGTGGAGGACGCGGCGAGCTAGGGTGATCAGGAGAACAGCTACGTTAAGGCTTCGCTCTCGAAACTCGCGAATACGACGAGATGCTCTCTATGGTAGGCAAGGTGTCGACGATTGATGTTGTGGCCTCGGCGTACGGTGAGGTCGCCCTGATCTGCACCGATCAGGGATAGATCGTCTGCGATAGAGATAGCACCGTTGTCGAAGAGGACGTGGTGGTTCGGACACAGGCACAGGATGTTGTCTTCCGTGTCCGGACCGTCGTGCGGGGCCCCGAGCGGACGTATGTGCGCAGCCTCCGAGTAAGGTCCGGCGGGGCACTCTAGGCGGGTGCCGCACATTTGGCATCTGTGCTTGTAGAGGGCTTTGATCTTCGCGGCCTGTGCTGAGTCTCTAACGATACGTGACACCCACATTTCTCGGCGTCGCGGTACCGAGTACCCGGCTGGTTCCTCCCGAACCACTTGTCCGATCGTTACCCTCTCCGGGATCTTGGCCAGACGAAAACGCCAGACCTCGAACCCTGACCTACCCGGCTCGTGCCAGTATTCTTCGACCGTATAGAGCCCATCGTAGCTGTAGCCGTGGGGCGGTGAGTGGGGTGAATCGTGGTTGGAGCCGCGGACAACGCGAACCGGGAGGCCGTTCTGCTTGCTGAGCGCGAGTGCTCTGTTGCCTCGCGAGAACGGCTGATCGTAGACCTGCTGACCAGTGAGCTGGTCCCTTCCCCCTTGGCCGGTATAGACGATCACGTCTCCATCATCGGCATCGTCTTCGTAGCCGCCGGAGAGAACTATGGATTCTGCACCCTCCGTTTGGCTGCCGGAGATGCCGGCTTGGATCGGCCGATGTACACCGCTCTCGCGGAGTTCGGCGCGATCCTCGAAGAGGCTCCCCTCGGGGTATCCGGGCATATGTCCGAAAATTCGCTCTGCCACGCAGAGACCTACTGACTCAAGCTTTTGTTGAGATCTCGATAGATACCCGAAGTCGCCACGACGAGCATTATATTCGGTGGCCGTGTGACGGGCTAGAATGCAGACCGGCGACTCTTTTTTGGGAGGTCCGATGCTCGAGGTCGCGATCATGGTCGAGGGCCAGTACGGTATGGACTGGCCGCGCTGGAAGCGGCTCGCGCGGGCCGTCGAGGACCTGGGGTACGCGGGCCTCTACCGCTCGGACCATTTCACGGAGCCAACGGGCCCGCACATGGACGCCCTGGAGCTGTGGGCCTCGCTGACGTGGCTGGCGGACAACACCGAGAGGATCGAGTTCGGTCCGCTCGTCTCGCCGGTCTCTTTCCGCCACCCGGTCATCACGGCCTGGCAGGCCTCCGCGGTGGACAGCCTCGCCGGCGGCCGTCTGCAGCTCGGCCTCGGGGCCGGCTGGCAGGAGCGGGAGCACGACGCTTTCGGCTTCGACCTGCTCGACACCGGCCGCCGCTTCGCCCGCTTGGAGGAGGGCCTCGAGGTCGTGACCCGGCTCCTGCGCAACGAGGAGCCGGTCTCCTTCGCCGGTGAGTTCTACCGCCTGCGCGACGCGCTGCTGATGCCCCGTTCCCCAAGGCCCGGCGGTGTACCGGTAGTTATCGGTGGCAACGGCCCGCGCCGGACGCTGCGGCTCGTCGTCCGCCACGCCGACGAGTGGAACAGGGTCTTCTTGACGGCCGACGAGTTCGCGGCCCTCAACGCCCGGATGGACGGGTTGCTGCGGGAGGCCGGTCGTCCGCCGGAGGAGGTGCGCCGGACCCTTATGACCCGGGCCGTCTTCGGCCGCACGGAGGCTGAGGTGGACGGCAAGCTGGACGGTCTCCCCCGCGAGGAGCTGGCCGACGCCGTCATCGCCGGTACCGTGGATGAGTTCGTCGACCGGCTCGGCCGGCTCTCCGACGCCGGCGTGCAGCGGGTGATGCTGCAGTGGCTTGAGGTGGACGACGTCGATGGCCTGGAGGCTATGGCGGGAACGGTCCTGCCGCAACTTTGAGGTCCGGCCCGTCGGGTGGCGGATAGTCCGCCGAAGGGGGATAATCCGGGTATGGAGACGCGTGCCAGGCTGGTCGGGTTCAACCATGTGGCCGTCGAGGTCGGCGACGTCGACGAGGCGCTCGAGTTCTACGGCCGGATCTTCGCCTTCGAGCTGCGCGGGCGCGGGCCGAAGATGGCGTTTATCGACGTCGGGGACCAGTTCATCGCCGTCGTCGGAGACATGACCCAGCCGCCCGACTCGCACCGCCACGTCGGCGTCGTCGTGGACGATAGGAGGGCCGTCCGGCGGGCGCTGAGGGAGATGGAGGTAGAGGTACTGCCGGGAAGGGGCCTCGACTTTATCGATCCGTGGGGCAACCGCTGGCAGGTGGTCGAGTACAGGGACGTCCAGTTCACAAAGGCCCCGGAGGTGCTGTCGGGTATGGGGTTGGATGCTCTGGAAAAATCACCCAAAGCCCTGAAGGAGCTGCGAGAGAAGGGCCTCGCGCGGAACTAGACCGTCCGGGGCCGCGTAAGGAGGCCCGATGACCCGAACCACCGGAACCGCGGACGTGAACGGCACGAAGCTGTACTACGAGGTCGCCGGTGGGGGCGGGCCGCTCGTGCTGGTACACGCCGGCATCGCGGACGGGAGGATGTGGGAGGCCCAGGTGGATGCCTTCTCCGCGCATTACCGGACCATCCGCCACGACATGCGCGGGTTCGGCCGGTCCCTGATGGTGGAAGGCCCCTACTCCCACCACGCCGACCTGCGCGCCCTGCTCGACGCCCTGGGCGTCGAACGGGCCTCGTTCGTGGGCTGCTCGCGGGGCGGCGGCGCGGTCCTGGACTTCGCGCTGGAGAACCAGGAGAGGGTCGGGGCGCTAGTCCTTGTGGGATCTGCGGTAGGCGGCTTCGAGTTCGATGAGGAGCCGCCGGAGGAGTGGGATGAGCTCGTCGCCGCGGACGAGGTCGGGGACCTCGAAAGGGTCTCCGAGCTGGAGGTCAGGATGTGGGTGGACGGGCCTCGCCGCAGCCCCGGCGTCGTTGACCCGGCCGTGCGCGACCTCGTGGGGGAGATGAATCTGATCGCGCTGAAAAACGAAGCCCTCGGAATAGGCGAAGAACTGGACCCACAACCCCCGGCGGCAACCCGCCTCTCACAGATACGGGCTCCCACGCTCGTCCTCGTCGGCGAAGAGGACCGGCCGAGGATCCTGGCCGCCGCCGACCTGCTCGAAAGGGAGATCCCCAACGCCCGAAAGACCGTCATACCGGGCACAGCCCACGTCCCCAACATGGAACGCCCCGAAGAGTTCAACCGCCTCGTGCTGGATTTCCTGCAAAGCTGAGAGGCACAAAGCGCCGTGCTGACAAGCCGGCGAAGCCGGCGTGCTAGAATACCGTGACCCGGACCGGCGCGGTACCTGGACCGATCAGCCCTACATCCCGGGCAGCCGCGAGCGAGAGGTCGATGTCTCGCCCCGCGACGAACGGCCCCCGGTCGTTGACGACCACCTCGACGGCCTCGCCGCCGTAGGCCACCCGCAACTCTGTCCCAAGCGGCAGGCTCTTGTGGGCCGCCGTATACCGCCGCGGCTCGTAGGGCTCCCCGCTGGCCGTCGGGCGGCCCTCCAGCACGCTCGCGTAGTACGACGCGACCATGCCGCGAACCTCGTCCGGGGTCCGGGGTGCGCCGGACACGTCCGAACTCCGGACGGGGGCGACGTCGGCGACTGCCTCCCGCTCCGACCCGTTCCAGAGCAGGAACAATGCGAGCACGGCCACCAGCAACCCGAGGAACGCCACCACGAAGACCCTGTTTGAGAGAAGCTGAGACAAGACGGAGGGACTGTAACACGCCGAAACATCATTGCAATATTCTCGCAACATGCGGGGGCGTAGCGGAACTCCTTCGGACCTCTTCGCGTAGTATGTAGCGTTACATCGACAGGGAGGACAGGCGAGGTGGACGACGGGCTCTTTCAGATGGACCTTAACCTGCATCCGAACGAGGCATCGGGGTTGCTGATCATGGACGACGAGGCGCTGCTTCGGGACCAGGGATGGGACCTCGGGTTCTGGGCGGTTCTGGACGAGGGCAAGATCGAGGACTGCGTGGCCGCCATCGGGCACCGTTCCGGCTCCCCGCAAGAGGAAGGCTGGGAGATAGAGCGCCTGCACGCCCGTGTGACCGGGGATACGGGCAAGACCGAGGACGCCGAGGCGATCACGCGGGATCACGCAAGCGGCCTCGTCTACATCCTTGGCTCCCACTTCGGCAGCAAGTCAGGGCCGCTCCAGCCCAAGAGGGGCTTCGTCGCCCGCTTCCGCGAGGCTGACATCGAGCGGGTAACCGAAGACCCGGCGATGGACCTCGAGGTCGCCCGCCGCTCCTTCGCCCTCCACCGCGTCGTCAACGACGCCTTCGACGAACATAACATCGACCTGATACCGCTCGGCGAACAGGCCCGCGAGGCGCTCATAGAGGCCACCATCAAACGCGGCAAAAAGGAGGAAAAGAAGTGGTCGGGCCTCGTCCACGAGGGCGACTACCCCATCAACATCGAGGGCGCCGCATTCCGTCAGGGCGGCACGCTGCTCCTCGGCTTCCGCTTCCCGACCGCCGCGAACGGGCGTCCGCTCCTCGTCGAGATCAGGGGCATAGACCGCCTCTTCGAGAACGACGACCTGCCCGAAGTCCTCGGCTTCTGGACGGTTGACGCCGTCGGCAAGGGCGGCGACATAGCCGGCGTCCGCGACCTCGCCCTTCACCCCACAGAAGACGGCGAAGAGCTGCACCTCGTCACGGGCAACGTGGACAGCCGCGACAAGGGGAGCGTGCTGATCCAGGACTACCCCGGCGGCCGGGATACCGTCGCCACCCATTTCCGCTGCCCCATGCCGCCGCACGCCCACTCTGGAGAGCTAGAGGGCAAGTTCGTCCGCGAGTTCCCGACGCTCCCGCGCGTCGAGGGCCTGGCCATCGCCGACAACGACCGCGCCTATTACGTAACCGACGAGGACGAGGGCGTGCATTTGCGCCTGACGCGGTTTCTGGAGGGTAGCGCCTGAGCCCGAGTTAGGTCGAGCGTCAGCCCGGCTCGCGCCATTCGACGTCGAGCTTGCGGAAGTCTCTGTCGAAGGAGGCAACGCCTTCACCGTGAGAGCGGGCAGTCTTGGCGAGCAGCGCATCGGCGAAGTCCACGTTGCTCGATGCCATGATCTCGAGCGTCCGGATCACGGTTCTGGCTCCTTCGACCTTCAGGGCGGGATGCTCCAGTAGTGGTATGAGGGCGCCGGATATCTCACCCTTGGAGTACCCGTAGAAAGACTGGAGAACCCAGACTAGCTCCGCCACGATTACGGAATGCACCCGAAGCGGGGCCCCGGCCCGCTCCGCCTCCTCCAGTATCCCGGAAGCGCGCCGGGCAAGCTCGGGAGGATCGCCGGTCAGGAAGCGCAGCAGGACGTTCGCGTCGATCCACCAGGAATCCTCTTCGCTCAAGGGCTGTCGGGAATACCACGGGCGAGATGCCTGCGCGCCGCTGCCCTCTCGGCTTCTTTGCCCGGATACTCCCGGGTGGCAGGCAGACTGCCCACAAGCTCCCCGAGGCCCTTCCGACGCTCGACCCTGAGACGCACGGAGTCGTCTTCGAGCTCGAACACCACCCGGTCTCCGCTCTTCAGGCCCAGACGATCCCGCACGTCCTTGGGAATGGTCAGTTGTCCCTTACTTGTCAA
>CADCUW010000577.1 GCA_902805985.1 uncultured Rubrobacteraceae bacterium | reverse complement strand
GGAGACGGGCGGCTGCTCCTCGTACTCGCCTTCGGGGACGAGCTCCGGGGTCGGTATGATGTCCCCGGAAGGCCCCGGCTTGGCGGAGGGCGGGAGCGACTGCTCGTAAGCGCCGCCGTCGTCGGAGATCTCGGGAGAGGGCGACGCGCTGGTCGTCGGCGCGAACGACTCCGCCGCCGTTGGCTGCTCGGCCTGGGTCGGCGCGGGGGCGTCGACCGGGGGAGGGCCTTCGAGGTCCTCGAACGTTATCGGGGGCGAGTCGGAGGACGACCCCCCGCCGGGCTGCTCGATCTGGGCGAACTCCTGGGCCTGGCCCGCATCCGGCTGGTTCACGTCCTCGAACGTCAGCGGCTCCTGGCCCTGGTCTCCGGACGCGTAGATGGGCCCCTCCCCCGCCGGCTTCGGCTCCAGCAGCGTCGGCCGCGGGGCCGGGTGCTCGCTGGCGACGCGCCCCGCCTCCCGGGCCTGCTCGACGGTGACGTAGGGGGAGTGCAGGGCACCGGAAGGGTCGGTGTCGGCGAGGGCCCGATCGGGAAGCGCCGCGGACCACGCCAGGGACGAGGCGCAGGCGAAGACGCTCGCCAGGTACATGGCCCGGCGGATGCCGCGGCTACAGAGCGCCATTAAGAGCTCCGCGGCGACGTCGAGGCGGCCCCGCGCCGGGCGTTGGGACACGCCGTGGCCGGTCCCGCCGCCCCTCACCCACCGCCTGCTTCTACGACCGCTCTCGCCGCCGGGTCCTCCAGCGGCCGGGTCTATCCGCGTCACGCTGCTCCTTTCAGCTTCAGGTCCTCGGGCCTCTCGTGGGGCGTCTGCCAGCCCGCCAGGAGCGGGACCGGTATCCCTGGGTCCGCCTCGTAGCGCACCCTGAACTGGCGGGAGCCGCTCTCCCCGGGCACCTGCTCGGTGTAGGTGCGGATGACCTCGCGCCCGCCGGAGGCGCCCGTCCTGTGGTCCGAGTAGGTGCCGTCGGCGATCAGCTCCCCGGAGTCCGCGGTGACGTCGTAGGTCCCGTTGGACTGCCGCGCGGGGCCCTCCCCGGAGACGCCGCTGAAGAGGTCGAAGGTGGCGTGGACGTCGGGGACGCCCTCGCCCTCGACGGCGAAGACGGTTGTGGATTTCTGTCCGGCGTTCTCCGATGCGGAGTCCATGACGTAGCCGGGACCCACCTCCGCGGCGGTCGGGCCGGAGAGACGCAGCACCTCGACGGCCGCCTGCGCCGCGCTCCCTTCGGAGTCTCCCTGCCCGCCGTCTGTGGCTCCGCTCTCGGGCGCCTCCTGCTTGCTGACCCGCTCGATGCGTCCCGTCCAGTCGAGGCCTTCGCCCGCGGAGAGCTTCACTGCGCCCTCCTCGTTCTGCGAATAGGTGAAGGAGAGGCCCGAGTCATAGAGGGGCGCGGTCTGCGAGCCTTGGGGCTCGGACGATCCACCCCCCGCCGGGGAGTCGCCCGGGGAACCCCCGCCGCGGCTGGAGGCGACCTCCTCGCCGCCGCCGAGGTCCGGCAGGCCGACCGTTGCGACGACGAAAAGCACCATGCACAGGGCGCCGATCGGCAGGGCGATAACCTTCCAGTGGTCTATGAGCCAGACCAGCGGGCCGCCGCGGGCGAGCCCCTCGCGCGCCGCCTCCTCTTCTTCCTCGTCGTCGTACTTCTCGGCGGTGTAGGGGTCCCTGTCCCCGCGGTTGATCTGCTCGGCGATGCGGCGCATACGAAGGGACGGGTCCATCGTCCCGCCCGGCTCCAGGTCGGGGTCTTGCCGATGCCGGGGGTCTTTTTGCAGGGCCGGGTCCGGCGAACCGTTGCCGCTCGGCGGGGTCTGCTCCGCCCGCTCCCGCGCCACACGGCCCGCGGAGAGTGGTCCGCCGCCCGTGGTGCGGTTGACCAGCCGTTGCCAGCGGCTCCGCTCGGGGGGAGTCTCGGCGGCCTGGCCCTCCTCTCCGTCTGAAAGCTCGCGGGGTTCGTCGGCCTCCGGCGACCCGTCGACGGACGCTTCGCCGGGGTCCGTGCCGGACCTTTCCGATCCGCTCGCGGTGGGGGCTTCGGTGTACCGCTCTCCGTGTTCCGGGCGAGGGGATCCGGGGTCGACTTCCTCGTTCTTGGGATCGATGCGGGGCGTGGCCTCCTGCTCCGTCACGGCCGGCTGATGGCGGGTCTCGGCCTCGGTGTCGACCGGTTGGTCTTCGGGCCGGCGGCTACGCCGGAGGAAGTCCTGCTCGGGAAACCAACCTGTGGTCCCTCCTGGGCCTTTCGCGGGGCCGGGTTCGGAGACGGCGACCGGGCCCGTGACCGATTCCGTCGAGGAGTCGTGAGGGGGAGACGCCGGCTCTTGCCGGGATCCGGGTTGCCACTCGCGCGCCATCCTCAGCCTCCCTCCTTGCCTCGGGGCGTGGGCCCGCCGGTTATCACGGGCTCATTGGCCTCCCAGGACTCCTCGTGGCGAGCGTGTCCGTTGGCGCCGTTGGTCCGTTCGGCGGGCCTGGAGCCGTTCTGGTGGCGACGGCGGGTGCGCTCGGCGATCTCCTGGGCGAGCGCGGTAAACGACTTGGCCGCGTACGGGTCCCGCATCGGCGCGAAATCGCCGTCGTCGTATGAGCTGACGAGCGCCTTGTTGGAGACGGCGGGAAGCGTGTACACCCCGCGCGTCTTCGTGAGGGCCTCCGGGAGGGTCGGCCGGCCCATCGGGGCGATGAGCGTCGCGTTGGTCCCCCTCTGACGCTCGGAATCCGAGACTCCGGCGGCTATCGCGTCGGGGTCGGAGCCGGTCGCCACCACGCCGTCGGCGGCGAGGAGCCACTCCCGGGCGTAGGGACTGCGCTGGCCCTGTTCGCCGACCACGGCGACGACCAGGTCGACTTCCTCCCTGAGATGCCTTATCAGGGCCGCCGTGAGGACGGACGGCGCGGATTTACCGCCGGAGGCGTCCACCACCCGGAGTAGCGCGCTGCCCGGACCCGGATGCACGAGGGCCTTCAGGCCGGACTCGGGCTCGCGGATCAGGCAGTCGTCGAGCGTCGGGGGCTTCTCGGCTCCGTTGGCAACGGTCCCGACACAGCCGGGGACGAGGGCGAGGGCCAGCTCGCCGAGGGGTCCGTCGGGCATACCGGAGAAGAACTTGTCGGTAAGTGCGCCGTCGGCGTCCACGAGGACCACGCGCGCCCCGCCCGGGGAACCCTGGCCGCCGGCCATAGCCAGGACGCCGGCGAGGTTGAAGGCCGTAACAGGGCCGCAGTCCGCAGCACCCGTCACGGCGAACACCGCGGCGGCGTCTCCGGGGGCGGCGGTTACGGGCAGGTCGGTCCCGCCGACGCGTACCAGCTCGTTGCCGGGTTGCGCCGGCGAAGCCTGGTTCCCATTGGTTTCGTGAGCAGCGGAGGGCGAAACGGCCGCGGGCGCGTCGTGCTGGTTGCTCCGTCCCTCGACGGGACCGGACCGGCCGCCGTCCGCCGAGGGCGGGCGGGCGGCTTCGTGGGCGGCTTCGGCCTTGCGGTGCTCGGTGACCTGGGCCTTGAGGTTCTGTTCGAGGGCGTGGCCGGTGGTGCTGTGTACCAGGGCCGCGGCCGGCTCCCTGCCGGTCACCGGGGGGGCCAGCGCGCGCACGGACGCGGACTCGGACTCGGCGGCCTCCAGGGCCAGTGCCTCCTGCTCGCGGTAGCGCTTCTCCAGCTCGGGGTCGGTGTTGAAGAGCCGCTTCTCCCAGTCGCTCGCAATCATCTCTATCGGGATCTGGCGGTCCTCCTCGACGCAGAGAAGCGCGTCCCCCTTGTGGAAGGCGGAGACCATGCGCTTCTGTTCCGGGGAAAGGTCGACGTACTGGCTTATGGCGTCGATGGTCTTGCGGTTCTGGCCGAGGAGCATCTTGCAGGCCGAGAGCCGGATGATGGTCTCAGACTTCTCCGAGGAGGTGAACTCCACGATGTCCTGGGTGATTCCGACCATCGAGGTGTTCCGCACGCGGCCGACGCGCCAGAGCTCGTTCATCAGGTCCACGGCGAGCGCGAACTTGAGCAGGGACCACTGCTCGTCGATGTAGCAGGTGATCGACTCCTCGCGGTCGGAGACCCTCCCGGAGATGTAGTCGAGGATCGCGTACATGATGGGGGCGCGGCCCTTGCCCTCGTTGGCCGCCGAGATCTGCAGCACCAGGAACTTCGAGTCCAGATCCACGTTGGTCTGGCCGTCGTAGATGGTGCGCATCGAGCCGTATTCCCACTGGTAGAGGTCGTCGCGCAGCGCCTGGAGCTCGGGGTCGCTCTTCGCCGCCTCGGCGAGGTGGTCAAAGAAGCTGGGGATCTCGCTGCCACCCTCGGGGGTGACCATCGTCGGCGGCGTGAGGTGGTGGGTTGCCGGATCGCGCGTTATGCCGGCCGCGGCGTAGGTCTGGACGAAGATGCGCTCGAGCTTGCCCTGAAGCCGGGCCGAGAGGTTCGTCTCCAGGCTCTCGTCCTTGGCCGCCATGAGGTTGACCAGGCCGACGAGCTTCTGCACCTTGCCGTCGAAGGCGCCGGCGCGCGCTCGGGCGTTGGCGGTCTCCTCATCCTCCTCGACATCCGCGCCGGCGAGAACCGAGAGGTTCATATAGTCGTCGCGCAGCTCCAGCGGGTTGATCTTGTGGGGGCTGCCCAGGCCGAGCACGACGTACTCGCCTCCGACGGCGTGGGCGACCCGGTCGAACCCGGTGTTGCCTTCGGGGTCTATGAGGATCACGCTCTCGCCACGCAGCCGCTTGCGCGAGGCCATCAGCTTCACGGCGAAAGATTTGCCGATCCCCGGCTTGCCGAAGAGGATCATGTGCTGGTTGTTGAGAACGTGGTGATCGACGATCGCCAGCGAGCGGCTGTGCTTGTCGAGGCCGTAGAGCGTGCCGTTCTCGTGCTCCAGGCGGAACGAGCCGAAGGTGAACAGCGACGAGAGGGCCTTCGTCGTGATGCCACGAGTGCAGTGGCGCTTGGTGAGGTGGTTGGTGCCGAAGAGTTGGCTCGTGATGTAGCCCTCGAACATCTCCTCGCGGGCCAGCTTGGCGCGGGCGAGGGCGCCCTTGAGCGCGGTGCGGGTGCTCTCCACCAGGGCCTTGAGGTCCTTCAGGGAGTCCGCCTCGCAGTGGACGACGATGGCGAGCTCGAAGTAGCTCTCCTCGTCCATCATGATCTTGTCGTAGGCCTCCTCCGCGGAGGTCTGCGCCCGCTCGCGGCTCTTGGTGCCGCGGATGTCGCCTCGGCCGGTCACGGCCTCGGCGGCGATAAGCTGGCTGATCTTCCTACTGAGCAGCCGGTCGGTCTTCTCTTTGTCCAAAGGACGGATGAACTTGGAGATCTTCACCTTGCCCTGGAGGCTCAGGAAGCGGTCGAGGATGCCGAAGTGGACGCGGTCGGGGAGCTCGCTGACGAACAGGGTCGCATGGAAGGTGTCGTTGACCTTGACGTAGGTGTCCTGGATGTGGATGGCCTCCGGGGAGATCCGGTCGGCCACGGTCAGCTCGCCGATGGCGACGACGGGCGGGGCCGCCTTGCGGTTCGCCTCCACGCGGGCGAGGACCTGGTCCAGGCGGTAGTCCGTGAGCGCGCCGTAGTTGTCGGCGTCTTCCAGGGTGACGGGCGAGTAGAGCTCGGCGTCGTTCTCGGGAGGGGCGGGCTTGGAAGCGCCGACCGAATGGATCAGGTCTCCCCCGCCGGCCTCTTCGCGCAGCACGTTGAGCATCTCGGTCCCCTCCAGGACCGACAGCCTGATGCCGAGGGGCTCGTACCCGGCCTGAAAGACCGCGCAGCGCTCCGTGAGGATGGCGTAGGCCTTCTCGGCCTCGCGCTGGCCCGCGGCGGCCTCGCGCGCCGACGGCCCGCGGAAATACGGGAAGAACCGCCCGAGGGGACCGGCGAACAGCCGCCAGAAGACGCTCTTTAGCTCCTCCAGGAACTCCAGGGACTCGGCGAGGGTGGAATTCGGCTTGTGGGGAAGGACTATGTAGGCGACCCGGTCGTAGACGTTGTGCTTTTGGGCCATCCTCTCCAGCCAGGCCAGGTGCTCGGAGCCATAGGTGATGAACCTCTCCTCGGAGGCGGTGAGCGCGTTGGTAGAGGCGCGGCCCGGGCTGCCCGCGACGGAGCCCGAGAGGATCTCGCGTTCCAGGAGCGCGCGGGTGCGTTCGGTGTAGGCGCCGACGTTGCCGGGCCTCGAGCGCGAGACCTCCACGAACGGGAAGTCCAGGCGGTTGTAGACGGCCTCCAGCTGGTCGTGGGTGCGCTGCTTGTCGTCAGTGGAGGCCAGCGACAGGGAGATCGGGTCCACCTTGAGGATCATCGTGTAGACGCCGGTCTTGCTCTTGAGCATGTCCCAGTAGACGTGTTCGGCGGGCATGTAGGCTTGCACGGAGTCCCTGAGCTCCTCGAGCGTGCGCGGGTCGCGCCCGCGCCACACCAGGTTCTTCTCTTTGGCCTGGCCCATCGTGCGCTTGAAGAACCACCAGCCGAACTCGCGGCCGTCGGCCTTTATGAAGGCGAGCAGGAAGGCGATAAGCGCCAGGGGGCAGAGTATGGCGATCGCCTGGCCGGTGGATAGGGTAAAGAGGTGGCGGAACACCATCTGGTAGAGAACCATCGGCGTTATGACGAAGGCACCGAGGATGTAGATCTGGCGCATCTCGAAGGAGATCCCGGCCGCGCCGGTCACCTTGTGGGGCTCGGAGATGCTCTTGAGGATCGGGTAGCTCTCCAGCCCCCCGCCTGAGGCGTACGTCGTGGTCGGGTTGCGCTGGTCTTGCATCCTCCGATCATCCGTCCTTTCTAAGTGTCGCTATTAGGGTTGGCGTTGGCGTCTGATGGGGCTGTGCTCGCGCCGCCCGGGCGAGCCGGTCCTGTTCTCATCCGAGCGGCTGTGGTCTCGTCGCGTCGGAAGCTGTCGCCTAGCCGCCGCCCCCGCCCGCGAAGCCCTGAATGACGGCGATGATCGCCGGGACCGAGAGGCCGACGAAGATGGCGACGACGATGGAGCCCATCCAGCGGACGGCACCCTCGCGCCGCTTCGAGTCGGACCCGGAGAACAGCCACACGATCACGCAGATCAGCAGCGCCGTGCCGCCGAGACTCACCACGATCGTGGCGAGCCACTGGTTGAGCGACGTTATGGCGCTGTTGATGCTGTCGCCGCCCCCGCCCTGCTGCGCGAGAGCCGGTTCGGCCCCCACCAGCAAGACCGCGACCGCGGCCACGACGGCGGCGATGATCCCCAGGGGCAGGTCGGCGCGGAGGTCGGCCAGGGTCCGACCGAAGACGGGTTCGGCCGCCAGGGTTCCCCGGGCGGAGCGCGCCTCGCGGGCCGGGTCGCCCGGCACAACGGTGTTCGCCTCGGACGTGCCGCGCGGTACGCGGCGGACGATGCGCCGGGCGAGGCCGCCAGGGACGCGGTGGGGCCGCCCGCCAAGGTCGAGCCCGGCGCATCCCGCGGCCTTCATGGGTTGGTGTGCGTTCAACAACGACTTCTCCTTCTCTTCGGGTTCTCTTCCTCTTCCAGGACCGGCAGCGCCCGGGGTGTCCGGGTCCCTGCAATTCATCGGCGGGCCTTCCGCCGGTTGGGGGACGCCTTGGCAGTCGCCTTGGCGTGCTGCGTCTGGTGTTTGCGGTAGGCGTCGGAGGGCTTGAGGTGCCTGCTGCGCGTCTTCACGGGCTTCTGGTCGGCGCCCTGCTTGACGCCCATCCACAGGCTCTCGCCGCGGCGCATGTACTTGAGCTCGTCGAAGCTCTTGGACGGCTTCTCCTGGCGGCGGCGTCCGCGCGAGGTCACGGTCTCGGTGCCGAGCGCGCCCTCCGTGTAGCGCTCGTCCTCGACGTCTTGCTCCTCGCCCAGCGAGCGCTGCACCTTGTGTATGTCGCGCTCGGCGAGGCCGCCGAGGATCAGCTTGTTGCGCCCGTTGGTGTCGAGGCTGCCTACCAGCACGTCCCCGAGCAGGGAGTAGCCCTGGTAGGCGACGGTGACGGCGACGTTCAGCTTTCGCACGTTGGCGAGCCAGCCGGTGAAGGCGTCCACCTCCTCCTGGTGGCCCTTGCCGATGAGGGTGGGGAGCTCGTCGAGGTAGACGCAGAGGGGGTCCGCCCCCTCTTGCCGGGTCATCGTGGCGTCCTGGACCGTCTTCAGGGCCCAGTAGGCGATGGCCCGCGCCGGCTCGGTGTCGAGCGCCTCGACGGGGGCCTTGATGACCATCAGTTTCCCGAGCGTGGGCGCGGCGCCGTCGCGGGCCTCGGCGTCGGAGAGGTGGACCGCAGTGGAGCGCATCTCGCCGTAGAGGTCCAGCTCGGGCTCCGAGACGTCCGGGCACATGCGGCTCCTCGCGGCGTCCTCCGAGAGGATCCGGTTGAGGAACATCTCGACGCCCGCGATGTTGTGCTCGCGCTGTTGCTCGGACCACACGAGGAAGCGCTGCTCGAACCAGGTGGCGGTGAAGTGGTTGAGCCACGGGGCGTTCACGCGGACCTCGCCGGTCCGGCGACCGCTGTCGGTCTGCAGGTAGGTAACGTCCAATATGCGGTCGAGCGCGGGGCGGTCGTAGAGGAGCCACCGCCACAGCTCGATGTCTGCGTCGTTCTCCGAGCCGCCCATGTGCGCCGCCCAGCTGCGGGCGAGGATCACGAACCGGCGGGTGGCCTCCTCGGCGACGTTCTGGTAGTGCGGGTACTGGGAGGCGACGGCCCGCACCGCGCTCGCCGCCCGGTTGGCGACCTTCTGGGTGCTCTCGCCTGCCAGCAAGTTGAGCTTCAGGGAAGACTCGTCGGAGAAGTCGCAGACGTGGGCGGTGGCCCCCATCGCGTCGGCGTACTCCAAGGCCCTGTCGGCGAGATCGCCGTAGATCTGCACGATGGTCACGGAGCGGCCGGCGAGGAGGTCCTGGACTATCCAGGGCAGCAGCGCGTAGGTCTTGCCCGCGCCCGTGGGACCGAGGCACTGGACATGGGCGCGGCGGTCCGGCCACCTGAGCCTGACGGGCATGGACACGACGTTGTCCACGGCCTCCTCGCGCCGGTCGGCGACGATGAGATCAGAAGGCCGGGCGCGAAGGGCCGCGCGGGCGTGGTAAGAGGCCGCGGGAACCCCGAGCCGGATGGCGGCCAGCACGGCGACGAGGGCCACGATAGTTGCGACGACGGCGGCGACTACGAGCGGGTTGTCGGAAGCCCCGAGCGCCGTGTCCTTGAAACGCCCCGCGGCCTCCAACCAGCCCGGGAGCTTGTCCGCGATCTTCTCGCCGATCTCCTGGGAACCGTCCCCTATGCCCTGCAGCGCGAGCGGCGCCAGGGCGCCGCCAAGCGCCAGCGCGGCGTCGATGACAGGTAGGGGGAGACGCCTCACGCGCGCTCGTCTGGCGTCTCGGAAGGATGCGACCCCGCACGCCCGAGCTCTTCGAGCGCGGCCCGGCCGGAGGAGGTCAGGCGCAGCGTCTCTTCCCGCTCGAGGATGAGGCAGCCGTCGTCGTTGAGGTTCATGACGTGGCCGGCGAGACGTTCGGGGCCGAGCCCCGTGGCCGCGGCCAGCTCGCCGAGGCTGGAGCGGCCCCCGTCGCGTAGCGCGGCGAGGATGGAGAGCATGGCCTCCACCCCGTCGTGCGAAACGGGTGGCGCCGGGCGCGCCGCGGCTTCGAGGGCCGGGCACGCCGTCGGCGGGTCGTCGAGGGCCCGGCCGGGGCGGGCGTAGGAGGTGCCGCCGGCGCCCGGCCGAGGCTGGGAGAGGGCTTCGCGGAGGATGGCCCGCAGCAGCTTTACGGCTATCGCGTGGCGGATATTGCGCAGGTGCGCGGTCGCCGGCGCGGCCAACATTTGCCGTAGAGAGGAGGGGCGGGGTGTGTTAGGATCGGCGTTTACCAGCACGGGTTCGTCGGGCCTTTCCGGGTCCTTTGGGCTCTTGTTGTGTTTGTCCCGGAGTGGGGGCCGCCCGACGGCTCGTCACAACCGTTTTTCTCGGCGCGGCCCGCTCCGGATCGCCTTCAGCAACGCGGTCAGTCTCTCAGGGTCCCGAAGACGAGGCGTAGGTAAAGCTCCCGATTTATGTGGGGGTTAGTTCCTATTTTTCGGGGGCCGCGGTTCCCAGGTTGCGGTCCGCGCCGGCGCCGCTAATGGATGTGGAGAGTTTTGCGGCGCGGGGCGCCGCAGGCGGGAAGGGCCCGCGGTGCGGCGGGCCTAGTTCTCGAGGTCGATGATGCGTGCGTCCCGGGCCTTGGCGAGCGCGGCGAGGTTGTTGTCCACGCCCAGCTTGGCCCGGATTTTTATGGTGTGGTTGTCG
>CADCUW010000576.1 GCA_902805985.1 uncultured Rubrobacteraceae bacterium | reverse complement strand
CATCACCGGGCCCAGCGATGCTCCCTGTTACCTTCGAAGCCACCCCAAACGTCCCCGCAGCTAACGCACCGCCCCTTATTCACCGTACGTCCCAGAGAGCAGGTTCTCCAAACTGCGCGTGCAGGATCTCGCATGGACCGGCCCTGCTGAGGCCCCCGAATCGCTCCCACGACGTCGCGGAACATACAGGGCGACACAACATCTTGTAAGTCCGCATAGGCCTGCACGAGGCCGGATAGGGCCATCCGGCCTAGCGATGTTTCCCAGAATGGTACCGGTACGCGGGGTTGGCAGTTGATATTTGCTATGCTAATCTTTGGTCGTGCGAAAGACGCCGAAGTCCGAATTCAGGGTGGTGGTGAGTCGGGACGGTCCGGCCCCTCCGGGGGACGAGGCCCCGGGGGACGAACCCTTCGTCATCGAGGAGAGCGTGGGCTACCTCGTCACCCGCCTGGCCAGGGCGTTCGCCCGGGAGCTGGCGGGCCGCCTGGCGGCTCACGGGGTTTCCGTCGGGCAGTGGGCCGTACTGATGTTCCTGTGGGCGCGGGACGGCCAGTCCCAGGGGGACCTCAGCCGCGGCGTCGCGATCGAGGACGCTACAATGGTGCGCACCATCGACCGCATGGAGCGCGACGGCCTCGTCCGGCGCGAGCGGAACGCGAGCGACCGCCGCCGCATCAACATCTTCCTCACTGACAGGGGCCGTTCCCTCCGAGACTCTCTCGTGCCCTGCACCATTGCCTCGAACGAGGCGGCGACGCGAACGTTCACAGACGCCGAGAAACGGCAGCTTGGCGAGCTCTTGCGCCAGATGATCGGGTCGCTGGAGAGCGCTCCTCCCACGCACGGGAAAGGGAGCGACCGTGTCAGCGACCGTGTCCGGGCCGAGAATATCGAATAAGCGGCTTCGGGATGCCGGCTTCGGGACGCCCAGCGGGTCGAGCGTGAAGTTGTCGAGTTCACCGGGACGACCTCAACCGCCAGTGACCCATACCGGACCCGGCTTCCTCGAGGGAGAAGAGCCGTGGCTGGGGTCGTCCCCACCGGTGGGGCGTCCCGATATGCTTTGGGCTACCGACGACCCGCCGCAAGTGGCCGCTGCCGGGCGAGTAGGCGACCTCGTAGCGGGAGAAGCGCTCGCCCCCGTACCTGAGGGTGAGGCTCTCCGTCCCGAGCCACAGGGCGACCTCCCTGCGCGCCAGCCCCTCTTCGCCGTGTACGCGCCAATGTTTCAGGCGGGCGTCCCCAGAGACGTCGAGGGCGCGGGTGAACCTGATCGTGAAGAACGCCCGCTCCAGATCCTACGGTTTGCGACGAGCGCCGGTGAGGAAGCCCAAAACCTCCGAAGGGCTCCGGCCGGCATCCTTGCGGTGCTCGTGTGCCCAGTGTTTCTGCGTGTTGTACTGCTCCACCCACCGGTCGTGCGCCCCGACGAACTCTTCTTAACTCTCCGCTTAAGCGAAGAGTTAGGGGTCATCGCATGATGCCGGGGGAATTGCACGGCAGCGGTCGGATCTCGCAAGGTACCGGATCGACGTCGGGGCCCTCGATCCGACCTCGACGGTCGCCGGAAACGCGCCGGGAACCCGGTTCCTCCGGCTGGCACGGACCACCATCGTAGCGGGCGATCACCCCGCTACAGTTCCCGCAGCCTCGGGACGACCTTCTCGGTGACGCGTCCGACCCAGGCCGCCGGCTCGGGGCCGGGCGGGCCCACCCAGACCTTCTCTATCCCGAGTTCAGCGTAACCTTCCATGCTGGCGACGAAGGCGTCCGCGCCGTCGAGCGGGTCCGAGCCCGTGATTATGGTCTTCTCTATGCCGGCTGGGTCTCGGCCTTCGGACTCGCAGTGGCGAGCCAGCACGTCGAGCTTGTGTCTCACGGTCGTCGGGTCGAAGGCGAGCAGGTTGCACGCGTCGGCGTGGCGCGCGACGAGGCGGAGAGTCTTGCGCTCGCCCATGCCCCCAATGAGTATCTTCGGGGCCGGCTGCTGGACCGGGCGGGGCGAGCAGATCGTCTCCTCCAGCCGGTAGTGGCGGCCCTTGTAGGGACCGTCGTCGTCGCCCCATAATCTGCTTGCAGATCTCCAGCGTCTCCTCCAGGCGCTCGAACCGCTCACCCACGGCCGGGAACGGCATTCCGAGCCTCCGGTGCTCGCGCTCGTACCACGCCGCCCCGATACCTAGCATCGCCCGGCCACCGGAGAGGACGTCGAGGGTGATCACGGTCTTGGCGAGCAGGCCGGGATGATGGTAGGTGATCCCAGTGACCAGGGCGCCTAAGGTCATGGTCCGGGTCTGGCCGGCCAGGAAGCCGAGCGAAGTGTACCCCTCGAGCATCGGGTCCTGGGCGGTGGCGAGGGACTCCATCTGGAAGAAGTGGTCCATCACGGTGAAGTCCGAGGCGCCCCCCTCCTCCGCGGCGCGGGCCGTGGCGGCCAAGGTAGGCGCCAGCGACCCGGGGCCGCCCGGGAGCGTGAAGTTCGCGAAGTGTATTCCCAGCTTCATGCAAACCGCCTTTCGGTTCCCGGGTGATCCGCCCGCCGCGCGGTAGAGCCGGACGAGCGGCACCGGGACGTCTTCGCGCCCGGTGGGTTCTGGTGCTCCGTTCCCTAGGCGGTGCCCACCACCGCGATGCTGCCGCGCCCACCGTCGACGTCGAAGACGCTCCCGTGCACGAAGGCCGCCTCGTCGCTGGCGAGGTAAACGGCGGCGTGGGCTATGGCCTCCGGCGGACCGCTGGTCCCGGCCGGCGTGCCCCTCATCGCGAGGTCCGAGCCCTCGGGCGCGCCGCCGAACGCCGGATTCTGGATCACGCCGGGGGCGATAGCGTTGACGCGCACGCCCGCAGGCCCGAACTCCGCCGCCCAATCGCGGGTGAGCGTCTCCATCGCGCCCTTGGTAGCGTTGTAGGCCGTCGCGACCGGGATGCCCAGGCGCGAGAGCCAGGAGCCGAGGTTGATGATCGCACCCCCTCCCCGCGCGGCCATCTGCGGCGCGACCTCGGCGGTCAGGAGGTACGGCGCCTTGACGTTGACGGCCCAAACCCGGTCGAGCAGTTCTCCGTCGGTGTCTGCGGTCGAATTGGGCGGGAAGATGCCGGCGTTGTTGACGAGCACGTCGATGCGCCCGCCCAGCACCCGGTTGGCCTCCTCGGCCAGCCCCCAGGAGGCTGCGGCCGATCCGTCGAGGTCGGCCCGGACAAAGTCCGCCCGACCCCCGGCCGCCCGGATCTCCCCGACGACCTCGGCGCCCCGCTTCTCGCTACGCCCCGTGACGACGACGTGAGCCCCCTCCGCGGCGAACGCCGCGGCGATCGCGCGCCCTATGTTGCTGGTCGCGCCCGTGACGAGCGCTGTCTTGCCTTGTAGCCGGGTTCCCACCGTCGCCTCCTCAAGTAAGTAACTGAATAGTTCGAAGGTTACGACCTGGAACGGCGTTTGTCAATAACCAGTTACTTACTTGGTACATTCTGCTAGAATCTGGTCATGGTTCGTGACTCCGCGGCGACACAGAATCGGATACTGAAGGCGGCGATCGAGGAGTTCGCCGCGCACGGGCTGGCCGGGGCGCGTGTGGGGCGCATCGCAGAGGCATCCGGGGCCAACCAGCGCTCCATCTACGTCTATTACGGGAGCAAGGAGGGGCTGTTCAACGCCGCCTTGCGGCGCGTGATCTCCGATCTCGTCGAGGCCGTCCCGCTGACCGAGGACGACCTGCCCGGGTACGCGGGGCGGATGTTCGATTACCTGCTAGAGCACCCCGAGGCGCTGAGAATGGGCATGTGGCGCCACCTCGAGCGGCCCGCCTCGGGCCCGGACGTGTCCGACGTCTACGCCCAGAAGATCGAGGCGATGGCCGGCGGGGGGAGCGGCCTCACGGCGAGCGGGCTTCCCCCCACGGACCTGCTCGTGCTAGTCCAGGGGCTGACCTCGAGCTGGCTTCTCAGTCCCCGGGACCTGCTCGCCGCCGCCGACGGCGACCCGTACTCCCCCGACCGCCTCGCCGCCCACCGCACCGCGATCGTCGAGGCCGCCCGGCGGCTCTGCGCGCCGGTCCCGTGAGGTCGACTGCACCGCGGTGACCGCGCCCTCCGACCACGTCTGCGGTCGAGCTGCTCGTGGTAGGAGTCGGAGGCCGATTCGGACATTATCGGACCAGAAGACTCTTAAGGTAATCATCCAGCCTGTTGAGAAACGTTTTGGGCGAGGTGCTTACGCACGACGGTGATGCCTGCCGCCAGGATGATGGGGTGGGTCGGCGGTGGCCCCGGAGGGCGCAGCGCCGCCACTTGCGTCGCCTTTCCGGGTCCGCGGCCTCCGAAGGTCAGTAGCCGCTTCACGTTCTGCCCGGCGGCGACCAGCAAGGCTTCGCCGTTCACCTTCCGCAGCCTCCTGAACCTGAACATGCCGTGCCATTCCTTCGCCTCGGCGAAGAGCGGCTCCACCCACACCCTGCTCTTTCGGAGGGCCTTCTCGTCGGGTTCGGTCCCTTGGTAGCCGCGTACCCGGTCGAAGTACGTCTCGTCGAGGCTGCGGCGCAGCGTGCGTCCGCGGGGGCTCGTCGTGCATCGGCTCTTCGCGGGACAGGCATTGCAGGTGGCGGCGTCGGCCTGGTACAAGGCTTCTCGACCTGACGTTTTCGGCGCCAAGAAGCTGCCAATAGAGGCCCCTTTGCCCCGTCTTGGCGGTCCTCGGAACCCCGATCCGGTACTCGTTTCGATTTTCCAAACAGTCTCTCCACGCACTCGGGTGAACAAGGGCCGGACACCTGGGCAAGGCCCGACCTTGAAGGTACGTTCCCGGCGGCCTGCTCGCTCTTAGCGTGCTCGCTACCACGAGGCGCGTCCGGTGGCCTCTTCCAGGGCTTGCAGGGCCTCCGCACGGTCCACGCCGGTGCCGCCTATGAGATCGACCGCCGAGGAGTGGATCTGGTCGACGAGCGCGTTGACGCCCAGGTTGCTCGCCAAGTCTTCGTGCTCCTCGAGCAGCGTGCTGGCCTCGCCTGCGGCCTCCAAGGCCAATCGGCGCGTCTCGTCGGGAGGATGCCCGGGGGCCTGCAGGTAGGCGGCCAGGGCCTCCGTCGCCCCGGCCAGACCGCGAATCGCTGCGGGGAGGCGTTCGGGCACGGGATCTTCGGCTCCGGGCTGGACCACGGAGAGCGCCGCGCGGGCAAGCGCCCGGACGTCGCGCACCGTCAGGTCTATCTGATCGGCCGCGCCGGTGTAGAGGTCCATGTGCCCGAGGCTCTTGCGCCGGGCCGGGGCGAGGCGGGCGGTCTCCCGGCCTGCCGTGACGGCCTCCTTCAGCCCTGCCACCCGCGCGTCTATCTCTCGGGCCTTCACGTATGCTCTCTGAGCCCGCCCGGCGTCCCCATCATCGAGAGCCGCGGCCACCTCTTCGAGCACGGCGGCAGACTCGGCGAAGACAGGGAACGCCGCCTCTTCGACCATCCGCTCGGGGTTGACCGGGAGCAGCGCGTTGATAAGCAAGGCGGTGCCGCCGCCGATCAGCGCCTCCAGGAAGCGATCGATCGGGAAGCCGGCAGCCGGGGGTTGGAAGGTGAACATCATGATCATCGCCGAGATGGCCGCCTCCTTCACGCCGAGGTCGCCCCCACCCAAAACCACGGCCACCGCCATTGCAAGGACCACGAAGAGCCCGGCCTGCAACGCGCCAACGCCCACGACGGACAGGAGGAGGTCGGCCATCGCGACCCCAATGGCCACCGCCAGGGTCAGCTCGATCGCCCGGCGGGTGCGCTCGCCTACCGCAAGCCCGAGCGCGATGACCGCCGCTATCGGAGCGAACGTTGGGCGATCTATCCCGAGGAGCAGCACGGCCAGGAACCAGGCCACGCAGGCGGCCACCGCCGTCTGGAGGATCGGGAGCCATCCGCTCTTGAGGCGTCTGCCCCCCGAGCGCAGGCGCTGGAGGACCATGGCCTTGTTCTCTTCTGCCGACACGAGGGATCCTCCACTATTGTTGCCCACGTAGCAAGGACATCATACTTCCCCGGCGCTGCCCAGCACGAACTTCGGAGAAGCCCCTACGCCCGACGTTTTCGCGGAACAACACTTCCACGCACTCCGGTGCATAAGGAATGGCCGCGGCCTTCTCGTTCCGCCCCGCCCCACCGAGTCTACAGGCGTGCGGCCGGCCACGGAGGGCGGCTGACCGTCCCCTACTCGTCGTCCTGCGCCTCGTCTTCTTCGTCTTCCTCTCCGGAGCCCGCGGACCCCGAAGCTGGGGCGGGGAAGCCAGCGCCGCCGAGGACGGAGCCGCCGAGGAGGGCGGGTCTTGCTCCGGGGGGCTTCGGGGGGCAGAGGCCGAGGCAGAGGCCGAGGCGGAGGCCGAGGGGGCCGCCCCTGGGTCGGAGCCGGCGCCCGCCCGCGCGACGGCCGGCCCGCCGCTCACCACGAGGATCACCGGCGTGCCAGACGCGACGGCCGTCCCCACGACCGTGCCCTCCGGCTCGGGGCTGGGCTCTTCCCTCGTGCCCGCCACCTCCCAACCCGCCTCGTCGAGGGCCGCCGCCTCCCCGAGGGAACCGACCACCGGCAAGCGCGTCGCCGCCCGGCAGTCACACTGGTTCCGCGTGGTAAACGGCAAGATAACCGAGCACTGGGCGGTCAGGGACGACCTCGGCATGATGTGGCAGCTGGGGGTCATGCCCCCGTAGCCCGTCCTATTCACCGGAGTGCGTGGACGGAGTGTTCCACGCAGTCCGGGCATCCGCACGCGCCGGTACGGCAGCGTTCGTGCCTAGTACCGAGTGACTAGTAATAAATAATACATTTAGGGGATGCGCCGGGTTCCTGAACCTTGCGATCATATTAGTAGCAATAGCGTCAATCAAGGAGAAGCTCCGTGAGCGCTACGCAAGCACCGGCCACAGGGATCGAGGTCTGCAACACCCTCGATGTCCGCAACAAGACCCTGGTGGTCAACGTCAACAGGCGGGACAAGTGGTCCGCCTACACGCCGACCGTCACCATCCCCCTCGACCACGTTTCGGGCGCCGAGGCCGACCCCGAGATCGAGCGGAAGATGTGGAGAGGCTGGGCCTTCGGGCGGCCAGGCTTCTGGAGGTCGCGCATCTTCGGTAACGACGGCGGGCACCGCGCCCCGGACCCGGGCGTGAGGTTCTACAACCCCCGCCACTCGTGCGCCGATAAGGCGGTGGTGGTCCGCCTGCGGGACGAGGCCTACGAGCGGCTGGTGGTGGAGGTCGAGGACCCCGAGGGCGCCGTAGAGCGGATCAACCGGGCCGTCGAGGCGCACGCAGCCAGCATAGCCTAGCCCCGGGGCTGCGCCCATTGCATAGAAGAAGGGGGCGAACTGCGTGCGAGAGTCCTGCTACTGCGGCCGGGTCGGCGAGGTGGAGGACCGCGAGCCCGTATGGAGGGACTGCCGCACCGAGGCGCTTCGGTGCCCACGGTGCGGCCACCTCGACCCCCTGCCCTACCTCGACGCCGACGCCCGCCGCGGGGTGTTCGAGGAGTCCGAGCGGAGGTCGCTGGAGAGGCTCGCCGAAGGGGCCCGGGCGGGGCGCGGGGGCGACAGGGCGGCTTGGTAGCGGTTTAGCGGAGCCCTGGAGCCTTGGGAACCCCGGCCCTACTCCTTGTCCCTATGCACCAGAGTGCGTGGAAGGCGACTTCTCCGAACTTCGTGCTGAGGGGGGTCTACGAAGTTCGTACCTAAAAAGAAAAAGGGCGCCCCCCGGCGTGTTGTGCAAGCGTAGGGGGATCTCTACTTCGCCGGAGGATTCATTCTACATTACCAACCAGCCTCTGGCGCTTACGTAACCTGCGCTACGAGTGCGCGATGCGCGGCGCTCCGCCATCCGTCCCACATCGGAAGGGATGTCTCGAGGGTTGCGAGTATGGTCCGTTCGTGCGGTGCGCCCACCGCCGCCGTGCTTTATGATTGCATTGTTGCAAGCCACAAACCAGAGGCGCACATGCGCGTCGTTCCGTGGCGGAAGGGGCTTGGTGCCACCGATGGCGCAAGAAGAACGACGCGTGAGGCTCCTTTCGCAGGTGGACGTTTTGGAGCCGCTCTCGGAGGGGGAGTTGAAAGACCTGGCCAAACGGTGCCCCGCATTCTCCGTCCGGGGCGGAGAGGACTTCTACAGCCCCGAGACCCACGATGCCGGTCTGTTCCTGATCCTGGAGGGTCGGGTGAGGGTGTACCTGACCACCCCCACCGGCAAGGAGGTCACCCTCGACCTGCTGGGTGGCGGCACGGTCTTGTGGGTCAGGAGGTTCGAGGCGTTGCGGGCCAACGACGCCGTACACGTCCAAGCCGTCGAGCCGAGCGTGCTTGCCTTCATGGGGCGCAACGAGCTCGACCGCTTCGTCCTGGCGAAACCGGAGGTGGGGCTGAGGATGATGGACCTCCTCGCCGAGCGGCTGGGCCAGAGCAACGAGCGCATGGCCGAGCTCGCCCACAAGGAGGTCATTACCCGCCTGGCCGGACAGATCCTGCGGCTGCTCGAGGACGAGGGGGTGGTGGACCGCCGCGGGGGCTACAGGCTGCCGGCCGCCTACACCCACGAGGAGCTGGGCACCATGGTAGGGGCCAACCGGGTGGCGGTGACCCGCGCCTTTGGGCGGCTCCAGGAGGCGGGGGCTGTGGAGTTGAGGCGGCGCATCATCCACGTGGGGGACCGGGAGGCCCTGCAACGCGTCGCCGAGCAGGGACGCTAGCACAACGACAACACCTTTGCTTATCCACCGGGGTGCGCGCAGATACTTGAAAGGGGTTCGAGTAGGGCTCCGAGCGGGCATTTGGCCGCTGTTCGGACGCCAAAACTGGCCGGGCCTCTGCAGGGTCTCACGAGGCCCCGTTTTGAGGATCTTCGGGACTTTTCAGACAGTCTCTAGAAGGGGCGTTCCGCGAACTTCGGCAGTAGGGGTTTCTGGAAAGTTTGCCTAGGACCAGCCCAGCTAGTGGTCGCGGGCATCTGGGCCAACGTGTCGGCACCCGGCGTTCGGTGCGGGAAAGCACAGCGCACGTCCGGCGGTTGGTTTAGAGTTGTGAAGCATCGTTTGGGGAGGGCGGTTGTGGTAGCCGCCTCCCGACAAAGGCAAACCCGCCGCGAGGCGGGGGCGCAAAGCCCACGGGCCTCTCGCTAGCTAGCAGAGGCGGCCGGGCCGCCGAAGGGGGGACCGTGACGCACAGGACGCCGACCGCCATGGGAAAAGAGAGGCGCTACGCGCGCCTCGCCGACGAGGAACTGATCCCCCTGGTGGGGGCAGGCGACGCCGGGGCCTTCGCCGCCCTCTACGACCGCCACTCCCGCGCCGCGTACTCCGTGGCCTGGCGTATGACGGGCGAGAGGCAGGCCGCCGAGGACCTCGCCCAGGACGCCTTCCTGAAAGCCTGGCGCTCGACGGGCACCTACCGGCCCCACAGGGGCAGCGTGAAGACCTGGTTACTATCCATCGTTCACAACCGCGGCGTGGACGGGCTCCGCTCCTCCGCGAGCCGTCGCAGGACGCGGGAGGAGGTAGAGGCCGAGGCCCCGAGGAACCAGCCGAACGAGGCCTTCTCCGAAGCCTGGGGTAACCACAAACGGGCTCGGGTGCGCGAAGCCCTCCGGGACATCCCGCGCGAGCAGCGCGAGGTACTCGCGCTCCTCCACTGGGAGGGCCTGACGCAGTTGGAGGTGTCCGAGCGCCTGGGCCTGCCGCTGGGCACCGTCAAGGGGCGCTCACGGCTCGGGCTGCGGAAGCTGCGCGCCCGCCCCGAGCTCCGGACGCTGGCGGTCGGGTGACCGCCCCCTCGACAGTCCCGGGGCGTTACCCACCCGAGGCGCGGAAGGGGATTTCTAGGCGGTTCGTGATGCCTAGCGGCCGCGTAAGGACCTTGCTACCGCTCGATCTCCTTGGCGTGTCTTCTTCGGGCGAGGAGTACTCGGACCCCGTGGTCCGCTTGGCCCGTCGTCCGGTCGCTCAATCGAAGGGCGCTTCGACGCGAGACTGAGGCCCCGACCGCGCGGGTTAGACTGCGCGGGACGTGGGCGATGTAGCCTTGACCCTGAGACAGTGAGTCAGATGCGTCGAGGGGAAGGAACGTCCGGTGGTAGATCGAGTCTCGCGGCAGACCACGACGGCAGCGGGGGCCCGCGGGCCGGCGGGCACCGTGGACATCGTGGACCCGAACCCGCTCAACTGGTTCTTCATCACGTGGAACACGATGGAGGAGCCGGTCCGCACCGACGAGCGGGGCCATATCGTGGGCGCGGTGATGGAAGACTCGC
>CADCUW010000575.1 GCA_902805985.1 uncultured Rubrobacteraceae bacterium | reverse complement strand
CGACGTCCCACATCGTCACACCCTCGAGGAGCTGCCAGTACTCCTCGACCGGGTCCCTGTAGTAGCGCGGGTGGTAGTGGTGGTTGTAGACGCTGTACTTCTGGACCCCGTGCTGGCGCGAGCCGTAGAAGTACGGGGACTTGAATAACCTCGTGTACTGCAGGATACCCGGGTTGTCGTTTACCGCCATAGCGGATCTCTCCTTTCGCTTTTCTCCGCGGCCCCGTCGAGGGCCGCCCGTGCGCTTCTCACCTGTTGGGTCTCAACTACTTCGTCGCATCCACGCCTCCCTGTGCGCCTCCAACATGCCTCCCTCAGCCCCGCATCCGCTTCATCGCCGGGTCGAAGAGGGGCTCCTCGGCGACCGTCGCCGCGTGGCGCCTGCCGAAGTACGCGACCTCGACCTTCTGGCCCTCCTCCGAGAGTTCCGGCGGCAGCCAGGCGTAGGCGATGCTCTGCCCGATGGAGTAACCGTAGGCCGCGCTGGTGACGTAGCCGACGGGCGTGCCGTCGAATAGGACGGGCTCGCCGCCCATGACCACCACCCCGGGGTCGTCGAGTAGCAGGCAGGTGAGCTTGCGGCGCGGCCCTTCCTCCAGGCGCCGCAGCAGCGCCTCCCTGCCAACGAAGTCGCCCTTCTCCGACTTGACCGCGAAGCCGAGACCGGCCTCGTAGGGGTCGTGCTCGGAGGTCATGTCGGCGCCCCACGACCGGTAGCCCTTCTCCAGCCTGAGGCCCGAGAAAGCCCCCCGGCCGCCGGCGATCACACCGAGGGGACGCCCCGCCTCGTACAAAAGGTCCCAGAGCCTGAGGCCGAGGTCCGCCGAGGCGTAGAGCTCCCACCCGAGCTCGCCGACGTAGGAGACCCGCAATGCCACGACCGGCACCTCGCCGACGTAGATGCGCCTGGCCTTGAAGAACCCGAACGCCTCATTGGAGAGGTCGTCGGGGCTGAGCTCCTGCAAGAGCTCCCTAGCCTGCGGTCCCCAGAGCCCGACGCAGCAGGTCCCGCCAGAGATGTCCCGCACCTGCACGGAGCCGTCGGACGGCAGGTGCCGTTCCATCCACTCGATGTCCCGCGGCCCGTTGAGGCCTAGCTGGAAGTGGCTCTCCCCGAGCCGGGCGACGGTGATGTCGCTCCTGACACCGGCCTTCCCGTCGAGCATCAGCGTATAGGTGACACTCCCCACGGGCTTGTCGAGCTGGTTGGTGTTGAGCCCCTGGAGGAACTCAAGCGCCCCGGGGCCCGTAACCTCGGCCTTCTTGAGCGAGGCCATGTCGAAGAGGGCGACCCTCTCGCGGGTTGCGAGGTGCTCGGCCCCGACGATGGGCGACCAGTAGCGTCCCGCCCACTCCCCCATCTCGGGGACGTCGTAGTCGGCGAGCAGCGCCTCGTTTGCCCCGTACCACTGAGGGCGCTCCCAGCCGGAGGCCTCGAGAAAGTACGCGCCGAGCTCCCGCTGGCGCGGGTAGAACGGGCTCGTCCTGAGTGGGCGCGGCTCCTCCATGGGCTGCTGGGGGTGGATGATGTCGTAGACTTCCTGGAAGGCCTGCGAGCTTCGCGCGAGCACGTAGGAGGGGCTCTTCTGGAACTCGTCGAAGCGGTGGACATCGACCCCGGCGGGGTCGATGCTCGGGGCGCCGTCGGTCATCCACTCGGCGATCATCCTCGCCGCGCCCGCCGCGTGGGTTACCCACACGGCCTCCGCCATCCAGAAGCCCCGCACCTCCTTCGACTCGCCGAGCAGCGACCCGCCGTCGGGCGTGAAGGAGAAGAGCCCGTTTATGCCCCGCTCTATCTCCGCACCGCCCAGCGCGGGCATCAGCCTCCGCGACTCCTCCCACGGCCCCTCGAAGTCCTCCGGCGTGAAAGGCATGAGCGAGGGCATCTCCCCATCCGGGGCGTGCTTACGCGGGATCTCGTCCGGCGTTACGGGCATCGAGCGGTGCTTGTAGGAGCCGATCCCGTACCGCCCCCCGTGCTGGCGGAAGTACATGGCGTTGTCCTGGTGGCGCAGTATCACGTGGTCCGACTCTTCTGACTCCGCTTCGAGTCCCGGCACCGGCGTGGTCCAGGCGTACTGGTGCTGCATCGGCGTCAGGAGCGGCACGAAGGCCCCGGCCATCCTCCCGATCCGCGGCCCCCACATCCCGGCGCAGCTCAAAACATACTCGGTCTCTATGCGGCCGCGCGAGGTCTCGACCGCCCGGACGCGCCCGTCCCTGACCTCTATGCCGGTCACCTCGGTCTCGCCGTAGAACACAGCACCCAGGCCCTGGGCCTCCCGGGCCATCGCCTCGCTCACCCTCACGCCCTTGGCGAGCCCGTCGGAGGGGACGTAGAAGCCGCCCAGGACCTCCTTCGGGTCCAGGAGCGGGCTCTTCTCGGCGCACTCCCCGGGCGAGAGCAACGCGGACTCCACCCCCCATGAGGTCGCTATCCCGTGCTTCCGCTTCAGGTCCGTCCAGCGCTCCGGCGTCGTCGCGACCTCGATGCTCCCCACCGAATAGAAGCAGGGTTTGCCGTCCGACTCCAGCTCCGAGTACCGTTTCACGCCGTAGGCCGCGAGTTGCGTCATCGTCTTGGACGGGTTGGTCTGGAAGACGAGCCCCGGGGCGTGCGAGGTCGAGCCGCCCGCCTCGAAAAGCGGGCCCTGATCCAGGACGACCACGTCCCGCCACCCGAGCCCCGCCAGATGCGCCGCGGCGCTGCACCCGACGATGCCGGCCCCGATGACCACGACGCCCGCCCTGTCTTCCACCGCTAACCCTCCGTCCACTCCGCCGCCCCGCGTGGCCTGCGGAGAACCCGCCACGACCCTCCGCGGATCGGACACCTTCGCAAGCCGTCCTGTTGCGCATCGCGCACTCTATTCCTATACGCGGCACTAGTAACATACGTCCGCATCGGAGTCAAGGCGGGGGCCTCCCCGTCGCGGCGGCGCGTTGGGGCGTCCCGTTTCACGTCAGCCCAGGTTCATGATGACGGTCTTGAACTCGGTGAAGGTCTCCATCGCGTAGCGCCCTCCGACGCGCCCCACGCCGGACATGGACCCGGCCCTGCCGCCGAACGGGAGGTGGCTCTCCCAGTGGTTCGAGGAGGCGTTTATGTTGACCCAGCCGGTCCGCACCGCCTCGGCGAAGCGCAAGCCGCGCCTCAGGTCTCGCGTGAAGACGGCGGAGAGCAGGCCGTAGGGGGAGGAGTTGATCGTCCGTATCGCCTCCCCCTCGTCGCGGATTATGGTCGCGGGGATTATCGGGCCGAAGGTCTCCTCCTCCGAGACGCGCATCCCGGTACCGACGTTGCCCAGCACCGTCGGTTGGTAGTAGAGGTCCGTGGGGAAGCCGGGAGCGCGGGAGCCGCCGGAGATCAGGTCGGCGCCGCCCTCTAGCGCGTCGGTGATGTGCCCGTCCATCTTGCGGGCGGTCGGCTCGTTGTTGAGCGGGCCGAGGGTGGTCGTCGGGTCGAAGGGGTCGCCGAGCTTGATCCCGCGCTCCATAGCACGCCCCAGCTCTTCGAGGTAGGCGTCGTAGACCCGCTCGTGCACCAGGAAGCGTTCGCCTGCGGTGCAGCTCTGGCCGGCACCCAGGAAGGCCGAGGTCAGGCTCTCTTCGGCGGCGACGTCGAGGTCGGCGTCGTCGAGGATCACCATCGGCCCGTTGCCGCCCATCTCCAAGAGGAGCGCCTTGCCCGCGGCGCGGGCCGCCACCTTCTGCCCGGTCTCGATGGACCCTATAAAGCCGACGGCCTGGGTGCCTGGGTTGGCCGCTACCTCGTCCCCAACCTCGGCCCCGGGGCCGCAGACCATGTTGAAGACGCCGGCGGGCAATTCGGCGTCCACGATGCACTCGGCCAGCTTCACGGCGCACACTGACGTCGAGGGTGCCGGCACCCAGACGACAGCGTTTCCCGAGGCCAGGGCCGGGGCGATCATCTCGGCCGGCATGGTGTATGGCCAGTTCCAGGGGCTGATGACGCCGACGACCCCGCGCGGGACCCTGTAGAGTAGGACCCGCTTATCCGCGTGTACGGAGGGCGGCATGGAGCCTTCGAGGCGCGTGGTCTCAGCGGCGGCCATAGTGAAGTACTCGACGAGCTCGTCCACCTCGTCGTAGGCCTCGGCCTCCAGGGGCTTGCCCTGATCCAGGGTAAGGGTCCGGGCCAGATCTTCGCGACGCTCCTCGATGATCTCCGCGACGCGCCCCATCGCCGCAGCCCGCTCGAAGGCCGAGAGGGCTGCCCACGTGCCCCAGGCGTCGTTCGCGGCCCTTATGGCGCGCCTGACGTCCCCGCGGGTGCCCTGGGGGACGGACCCGATCTTCTCCCCCGTGGCGGGGCTCGTCGCGTCCATGCGGGCTTCGGACTCAGAGTCCGTCCACCTTCCCGCCACGTACATGGGGTAGTCCTTGGTCGTGATCATATTACGAGGTTCCTTTCCGCCAGTGGGGTGGGGAGCGCCGCTTCCTTCACGAGATCCGCGCACTTCTCCCCGATCATCATGCAGGTGATGCAGGGGTTGGTCCCTATCATGGTCGGGAAGACGGAGGCGTCGGCGACGCGCAGCCGGCCGACGCCCCGGACGCGCAGCTGCGGGTCGACCACAGCGCCGGGGTCATCCGCTGCACCCATCCGGCAGGTGCCCGCGGGATGGTAGACAGTATTAGCCGTGCGGCGGGCGTACTCGGAGATCTCCTCGTCCGTCCTGACGTCAGGTCCGGGGGCGAGCTCGCGCTTTACCCAGGGCCTGAGCGCAGGCTGCCCGGCGATGGCGCGCGCGAGCTTGACGCCTTCGGTTATGACGTGGTCGTCGTACCCGTCGGGGTCGGTAAAGTAGCGGAAGTCGATCAGGGGCGGGGCCGACGAGTCCCCGGAGCGCAGGCGCACCACGCCCTCGCTCCTCGCGCGCATCACGTTTGGGGTCAGGCAGAACGCCTGCTCGGCGGTAGGGTAGCCGAGCTGGGCGGTGTTCAGGTCGAAGGCGCTGGTGCCGAAGTGGAACATCACGTCCGGCTCCTCCGCGTCAGGGTCGGTGCTGGCGAAGAGCGCCGCCTCCCAACCCTGGCGCGACATCATGGGCACGGGCCTCGCCGACTCCCACATCACCACCCCCTCGGGGTGGTCCAAAAGGTGCTCGCCTACGCCCGGCACGTCGGCCAGAACCGGGACGCCGACGTCGTACAGATGGTCCGCCGGGCCGATCCCGGAGAGCATCAGCAGCTTCGGCGTGTCGAAGGCGCCGCAGCACACGACGACCTCGCGGCGGGCGGAGATGGTGCCCCGGTCGGTATCGGCGCCTATGGCGTCGCCGTGGTCGTCCAGCAGGATGCGGTGCACCCTGCTATCCGTCACGAGCGTGAGGTTCGGCGGCAGCTCTCCAATGGGGTGGAGGTAGGCCACCGAGCTGGACTGACGGATGGCTCCGCGCGCGTTGAGTTGGAGCCACCCCACCCCCTCCCTGAGCTCCTCCTCGTTGAAGCGGATGGGCGGGAAGCCGGCCTGCCGGGCCGCCGCGACGAAGGCCTCGCTGCAGGTGTTGCCGGGAAGGACCGTCTCGACGTTGACGCGGTCGAAGAGCCTGTCGAAGTAGGGGCGGGCGTCCTCTGGGCCCCACCCCGTGGCACCTGCCCTTTCCCAGATCCTCAGGTCCACGTCCGGGGTGCGGAAGGCGATGGCCGAGTTGTGCGAGCTGCAGCCGCCGAGCATCTTGCCGCGGCTGTGACGGATTAGGCCGTTCCCGCGCTCCTGCGGCTCTATCAGGTAGTCGTAGTCGAGTTCCGTGCCGAGCAGGTTTACCCAGTTCCAGAGCTCGAGGATGCGCCAGTCGCCCTCGTCGGAGGGTCCGGCCTCTACCAGGCACACGCTCGTCTCGGGGTCCTCGGCGAGGCGGGCGGCCACAACCGCCCCCGCCGTGCCGCCTCCGAGGACGAGGTAGTCGAATTCTGCCGTATGGTTCATGGCTACTCCTCTGGATGCTCGCCGGGGTTGGCGGAGACCGGTTCGGGGTCCGCCGCGGTGCGCTCCAGGGCCTGCCTTCTGGGCTCCAGGTACTCCGCCGGCGCCCCCTGCTCCTCCATAAACGAGATAGCCTCGGCTATCAGGGCCCGGCCCTCGCCGACGTGCGAGGCCCAGATGTCGACCTGCTCGTGCGGGTCGGTGGTCAGGTCGTACATCTCCGGCGTGTCCGTCGGCCCACCGAGGATCACCGACCTCTCTGGGGTGGTGATGGTGATCGGCATGTAGCTCGAGATGCGCCGGGGCCGCGAATCGACGGCGGTGGTCATCTCGCCCTCCGCGAAGTACAGTGGCCAGGAGCTGACCACGAACGGCCTGTGCTCGTCCCGTCTTCCGGTGAGCACGTCCGCGAACGAGCTGCCCTGCATCGCCTCTGGTCCCGGGCGCTCGATGCCCGTGAGCTCGAGTATGGTGGGCGTCAGGTCCGGAGCCGTCGTCATCGCCGACCGGCGGCCCGGCTCCAGGCCAGGGACGCGTGCGATCAGGGGCACCCTCGTGAGCTCCTGGTAGAGTGGCGACCAGCCGACGGTCAGCAACCACGACTCCCTGAGCCACGCCGGCACGTTGGCGTTGTGCGCGATGTCTATGATCCCCGCGTCCAGCGTGTTGAGCCACTCGGCCTTGCCAAAGTAGTCGTGCTCGCCGAAGTAGAAGCCGTGGTCGGAGGCAAAGAAGACCAGGGTGTTGTCCGCCAGGTTCAGGGCGTCCAGCTTCGCCAGTAGCCGGCCGATCCAGAAGTCGACCATCGTCACCTCGCCGCAGTAACAGGCGTGGGCGAGGTCGACGTCGTCTTCCCCGAGGCCGGCCTCCCTCCAGTTCGCGTAGCTAGGGTAGATCTGGCGCCCGCCGTAGCCGGGCCTGTACTTGGCGGTGTAGTACTCGGGGGCGTCCCAGGGCTCGTGCGGGTCCCACGTGTCCACGTACAGGAAGAACTGCTCGTCGTGGTGCCGCTCGAGCCACCCCTCGGCCTCCGTAACCGTGCGCGCCACGAGCCGGTCGGACTCCGACCTCCACGTCGAGCGGTAGTCGGAGCGCTCGTGGGGCCTGGTGTCGTCCCCCTGGCCCCGGATCCAGATAAAGTCGTCGAAGCCCCGGTCGTAGCCGAACCGATTGCGGACGAAGTAAGGCGTATCTACGATCCCCATCGTCGTGTACCCGGCTGAAGACAGGAGCCCTGGCAGCGTGTGCAGGGTCAACCACAAGGGTTCCCAACCCATGAAGGTATAGGAGAAGTTCCCCGTAAGCATGTCCGCCCGGGCAGGCATGGTGGGAAAGGAAGAGATCACGTGCTGGTCGAACACCACCGACGAACGCGCGAAGGCGTCGAGGTTTGGCGTGTGTATGTACTGGTTGCCGTACGCCCCCAGATGGTCCCGGCGGAAGGTATCCGCGACGATAACCACGACGTTGGGCCGTCCTTGGTCTTGCATGTATCCTCCTGCGTTAGGCTCTTCGCGCCTCGATAGACGCCCGTGCCGACTCTTACCGCAGGAGAGGCGGCGCGCGCCGCCCGGCGAGGTACTGCGCGCCTTCAAGGCGCCCCTTGTTGCCGAAAGCCCCGTGAGACCACCAGAGCATACGCCTCCGACGGCCCAGCCTGTAAGGCCTAGCCGCCCAACAGAGCAGGAGCAACAGAAACCGAACCAGCTCGCGCCTGAACACCTTCGTCCACCTCTGCAGCAAACCGAAAGAGTTACCGTCCCACTGATGAAACTCGTCGCCGGAGGACGGCCACGGCAGAGTCATTGCTCCACCGTCTATGTTGCTAACTGTGCACCAGTTGCTCATTGACCAACTTCTATCACATAGATGATATTGTGTCAATACGCCTTTTGGTTCGGGAGGCGTCGTTCGAAAAGAAGCGGTGGGTTGCGCCATGCGAACCGTAGAGTGCCCCGATAGGAACGCAATCTGCTGTCGGCCGCAAGGGGCCGGAGAAAGGGTGGAGACGGTTCGAGACCAGCCGGGCGGGGTCTACTACCCGGACACAGAATTGTCCGACCGGTACCCTCGATAAGAGGGGCAGGCCGCGTTAGGCTAGAGTTGCAGGACTCGCTGCGGGATCCTGCCCAGGCGGGCGCCGATCTCCACAGCGGTCTCCTTGCTGAGGGCGGCGACCTCGGGCAGGCGTTCCGGGGGCATCCGGTACTCCGGTCCCGAGACGCTCAGGACGGTCGAGCAGTGTCCCGATGCATCGAAGACGGGGACCGCGACGCCGTTGAATCCGGGTTCCAGCTCGCCGACGGTGAACGCCGCGCCCTCGGATCTTACGCGCTCGAGCTCGGAGCGCAGCGCGGTGACGCTGGTGATCGTCCTCTCGGTAACCGCTTCCAGAGGGTCTTCCAGGTGGAGGGTCTCGATCGGGTCTTCCATGAACGCGAGCAGCACCTTGCCGTTGGCGGTGGTGTGCGGTTCGGTCTTCCAGCCGATCCAGTCACCGACGCCGACCAGGCGCGGTCCGTCGGCCTGGGCGATGTTGACGGTCTTGCCGTCCTCCAGGCGGGCCAGGTTGACCGTCTCCCCCGTCTCCTCGGCCAGACTCTCCATCGGCACCCTCGCCACCTCGACCATGTTCTGGCTGCTGGCCGAGGCGAGCATGCCGAGGCGGACGAACTCCGGTCCGAGCCGGAAGGCCTCGCTTCCCGGGGCCCGCTCCAGGAACCCCCGCTTGGCCAGCGTGGCGGAGAGACGGGACGCGATGCTCTTGTCGGTGCCGAGCATGCTTGCTATCTCGCCCACCCGGTACTCCCGATCGATCTCATCGAAGAGCAGCAAGAGCCTCAACGCGCGGTCGACCGTTTTCAGCACACGAAGCCCTCGGAATCGTACATGAAACCCATAATCCGTTGACGATACCACATCAAGCCTGGCTTACCGCCCGGCCGAGGATTATCGACATGCTTCCGAGCCCGATGCCGGCGCTTCCAAAGAGGGTGGGGCTCCAGCATTTGTGCGTCATCCCGGACCGATGACCGTGGGCGGCCTCGTCGTCCTTATCGAGCAGTCCCTCCGGATCGTTAGCGGTGGCCGGTGATCAGGCTCATCGCCTCCTGGCGGGTTCGCTGGTCCTTGGCGTAGATGCCGCGCACGGCGCTGGTAACGGTCACGCTCCCCGGCTTCTGGACGCCCCTGACCGTCATGCAGAGGTGGTCGGCCTCCACCACGACGATAGCTCCCCTGGCCCCAAGGCTTTCGTGGAGCGCGTCGGCCACCTGGGCGGTGAGGCGTTCCTGAAGCTGCGGACGGCGGGAGTAACCTTCCACGACCCGGGCCAGCTTCGAGAGCCCCACCACCTTGCCTTCGGGTATGTACCCGACGTGGGCTTTGCCGATCATCGGCAGCAAATGATGTTCGCAGTTGTGTGTCAGGTGCCCACCGATCAAGAACGTAGGATAAGGCTCGCATTGGAAAGAGTAGACTGTATAAGGTTTCTTTCTCGCAGTTTTGCTACGTACCTCGAGTACCCTGGAGTAGCTTGCCTCGGCGAGGGTGGTGCGGTGCTCCTCCTGACGGAAGCCGTGCTTACCGTACCAACCCCTCTTGTTCCAGCGGTCAGCGACGTAGAGTTGGGGGCCCCCGGAGAAGCGGGCATCGACCACCTCAGCGAACTCTCGGAGAAAGGCGGTGTTCGCGCCGACGATGACGACACCAGAAGCTCCCTTTGGTCGGAAACCGTCACCTTCAGCGTAGCCATCCACAAAACCGCGCAAACTCTCTTCGTCATTCAGAACTACGCGAGGAAAGTGCTGCCTCATGTGATGCGCATCGCCACCAGCGTACGTACGAAACAAGTCGGCCAGGTAAGAGGATACGACGCGTACGCGAAACCCCGGTACCTCCCTACCAAGGAAGCCGCTCGGACGAGAAATTTCTTCGATCCTCACCTCCATTCCGAAAGCCTCTACCATCGCCGTTGCGAACCTGACAGCGAACTCGCGCTCGTTGACCACCAGTGATAGGCAGCGGTCGCCCACCGTGCCGTCCGAAAACATCGCGCCGAGCGCGTAACCAAAAGCGTACCCGAGCTTTGGTGGTCTGCGAGCGCGGTGCAAGCTATTCGGGTTCGTCCACTCGACGAGACATCCCGCCGCATCTTGCGCCTCTACCCAACCGTTCGATGTGGCGAGTGGATGATCAGGGGTCACACGCATGATCCCCCTCTCCGTTACGACCTCGACTATCTCCCAAGCCTTCCGGCTCGACACTTGCTTTACCGTAGTCTTCTCGACCGTTCCGTTGGCCAGCGTCCACAGTTTGTCGCCAACGG
>CADCUW010000574.1 GCA_902805985.1 uncultured Rubrobacteraceae bacterium | reverse complement strand
AACCGGGGCAACATCGTGGCCAACCCCGGCTACGCCGGCAACGGAGACTTCACGCTGCCCCAGAACTCGCCCTGCCGCGCCGTCTACCCCGGAGGATAGGGGGTGCCGTCCTACGAGTTGCGCTGCAAGAGAAGACCGTGTCCTACGAGTTCATGAGCTTCTCCGAGGACGAGGAGAGCGCGAAGGGCGGATGCCGCCGGCCTCTTCCTGATCGAGACAGGCGCTAGCAGGAGGGCCGGGGCGCTATGCCCCGGCCCTCCCAACGTTTCTGGACCCGAGGTTCCGAGAACCCCCTGCGCCCGAAGTTCGCAGAACGCCCCTTCCGAAACTGTTTGGAAATCCTCAGCCGCGTGCCAACCGCCTCACGATTAACCGAATCATCGCCGCGTAGACGAACGCTTCCGCGCTGGCGCACAGCCTCTCGTGGTCCTTGCTCATCCTCCTGTTCTGGCCCAGCCACGAGAAGGTACGCTCCACCGCCCACCGCCTCGGCAAGGCCACGCACCCCCGCGGCGGCATGAGCTTTCCCCAGTCGACCTTCTCGCCCTCCGCCTTGGCCCATTCCTCGGCCCAAACCTTCGCCACCTTCTCCGGGACGGGCTTTGGCAGCTTGCGCACGACCTCCACGCTCAAGCCCAAAACCTCCTCGGCCCACCCCTTGCCCCTGCCCTGGTAGCCTGCGCCCAGCCACAGGTGCGAAAGGCGAGAGAGCCCGCCCCGCGCCGACCCCAGCAGCAACCTCAGTCCGTCCTGGTCCGGGACCCTGGCGCTGTGTACCTTGGCTTTGAGGACCAAGCCTTCCGTGTCCACCAGCAGGTGGCGCTTCCTGCCGCGCACCTTCTTGTTCCCGTCGTATCCCCTCTGTTCGCCGCCGACGCTTGTAATCTTCGCGGACCGGGAGTCGGCGATACCCGCGCTCGGAAGCGGGTCTCTCCCCAAACGGATGCGCACTCGTTCGCGCAGCGCGGCGTTGGGCCGCTCGAAGGTGCCATCCGTGCGCCACCTCCCGAACCACCAGTAGACGGCTTGTTCGGAGGCGGGACGTGGGGCTCGAGGCATCCCCATTCGGCGTCGGATAGGTCGGTCGAGTAGCTTCTTTTCATGCTCGGGAGCGTAGGTCATCGACCTACCCCGATCGCTTTTTCAAACAGTTTCTCTAGCTCGGCTTTAGCCATTAGGCTGCGTAGCAAACCGCCTCGGTTAGCCGCTCCATGAAGACCCGTGGGACTTTTACCGTGTCGGCCTCCGCGGGCGACCCGTAAAAAGTCTGCTCCTGGGCCCACAGCTCCTTGCGCACCGACGCGAGCGCATCGGCGAAGGTCGGACGAGCCTTAGGGTACCAGCCCGCCCGACGCCGAAAGGCGCCCGAGGCCCGTCTCATGTGGCGATTCGCGAACAAGGTGACCAGCGAGAACAAACCCAACAGCGCCGGTGTGGTTCTGCGTATCGCTAGCTCCGACCATTGCCTCTGCGTCTCGAACCCCACGTGCCTGCGTACCTCCTGGAAGGTCACCTCCATCTGCCAGCGCATCGCGAACCAGGAGACGACCTTCTGCGGATCGGTGCCGAGTTCGGTGCACAGGAGGGCTTGAGTCTTGAACGCTCCTTCGGGGTCGCGCACCAAAACCCAGCGGATGGGCACGGCGAACAGGCCCGTGGAGTACCACACGGCCGTCGCGGAAGCGATCTCGACCGTACGCTGTTCGCCCCCGTACCAGTTCGCGATCTCGGTTGGCTCCCAAGCGGTGTTCGGGTCTTCGGCCACCACAGAAAGGTTGGGTAAGCGCTCGCCCTTGAGGCGCGGCCTTCCCCTCTGTCCGGGACGTCGCGGAGGAGCCGGCTCGTAGAGGGCGGCATCCAGCCTGAGGCGGGCGATGAAGGTCACCGGCCTGCTCAACGATCGGCAACGAGAGAGCAGCTTCAGGGAGGCGTAGGCACGATCGGCCACGGCCACGATCTCGCGCTCCGGATACCATCGCCTTACGAGCAACAGCAGCTGCCAGGCCCACTCGGTTATCTTCTTGTGCCGTTTGCCCCGCTCGGCCGCATAGCGCTCGGAGGGAGCCAAAACGCTAAGGAAGGGCAAGGCCCATACCCTAGACGCCCAGGGGACCTCCACCAGCAACATAGCGCAAACCCATCTGAGGCCGCTGCTCTTCACGAAGGTTTCGTGGGTGGAACGCACCGGGTCGCGGTAGACGCCCCTGGCGGCGATCTTCTTTCCCCAGCGTCGCTCCAGGGTCTCGTCTATGCCTACCACCAGAGGACCCCCTTCGGGCACGAACGCCTCCACGAGCAAGCCCAACAAGACGCGAGCCACCTCCCGACTCGACCAGCTGGCACGGCTAAGGACCCGGTGGTAGCGATGGAAGCGCTCCTCCCGACCCAAACCCACCGCGCGCAGGGCGGAACTGACCGTCCTTGCGCCCGGGGCGAGGATCGCCCCCACGAGCAGCAGCTGGGCATGCCGCCAAACGCGCTCGGAGAACAGTGGCGCGAAGGGGGCCAACACCTGTACCATCTTGGGCGGTAGGGTACGCACTTCGATCACCTCTTTTAGCGGAGACTGGTGACGAGCGTACCCTACCCCTTTCTCTCACGAATGGCTAAAGTCGAGCTCTAGACACTAAGGCGAAAATAATATGGCGCAAGGATACACATGTTCGTGGGGGATACTCTCTCGAAGCGAGGACCAAAAGGTAGTGTTGGCGCCTGGCTCTCCTCGGCCCGCAAGCAGCTCGCTGACACCGATCGCGTAGCCTAAGCGTCCGAGATAAGAGTATGTGGCCACCGCGCCCTCCTCAACAAGCGCCTGTTCTTCGGCGATCTCT
>CADCUW010000573.1:2959-10298 GCA_902805985.1 uncultured Rubrobacteraceae bacterium | reverse complement strand
CCGGTGGCGGCGCTTATCGTGTGGCTCGTGTACAGGGAGCGTTCGTCGAAGGTGGCGTTCAACGCGCTGCAGTCGGCGGCCTACCAGGGGGCGTGGCTCGCGATCCTCGGCATCGGATGGTCGCTGACGATCCTTCTGACGTTCGTCCTCATAGGCTTCCTGCTCATCCCGGCGATGATGATCCTGACCCTCGTGCCGTTCGCCCACATGGGCTACGCGGCTTACAAGGTCAGCAAGGAGGGCGAGTACCGCTACCCGGTAGTGGCCGACCTGATCCAGAACCGCTAAAGAGTAGCCCAACGGACCCGGCGCTCCCGACGTTCCGCGTCGGGGGCACCGGCGCTTGAAGCCTTTTACCGCTCCCGTGCGTAAGAGTATGATGTAACGGTAAGGAAGGAGAGCTTCGTGATACACGCTGAGAGAGAGGGAGCGCAGAGAGAGGGGCCGTCGCGTCCCGCCGCGAGAACCAGGGACGGCGAACTGACGGACTTCCTGCTCGACGTGCTGGAAGGTGCCGAGTCTTACGATGCGCACATCCTGCAGGCGACCAGGGACGAGGACCCGGAGCTACTCGCGTTCTTGCGCGAGCTGCGGCGTCAGGACGTCGTGCGCACGACCGGGGTGGTCCGCCTGCTGCGGCGTCCTCCCGGTGAGCGGCAACGTTATCCGGAGGCGGAGATCGGCGCGTGATGAACTATCCGCTCGACCTGAGGTTCAAGATAGCGACCATCGGCACCAGGGTCCGGGTGACCGACGCGGGCGGAGGCCTCGTCGCCTACGTCCGCAAGAAGAAGTTCAGGCTCAAGGAGGACGTCGGCGTCTACGCGGACGAGGACCAGAGGAAGCTCCTCTTCCGCATAAAGGCCGACAGGATGCTCGACTTCGGCGCGAGCTACGCCGTGAACCTCCCCGACGGAGCGCGGATAGGAGCCGTCCGCCAGGAGGGGATGCGCTCCCTCTGGAAGAGCACCTACGCGCTCACGAACGCCTCCGGCAGCGGCATCGGGTCCATCCGCGAGGAGAACCCCTGGGTCAAGGTGCTCGACGGCCTTATGGAGGCGATACCGTTCGGCGACGCTCTGGGCGGCCTCTTCTTCAATCCGGCCTACATCGTGGACCTGCGCGGCGGGCCGGCCCTGCGCGTGGCGAAGCAGAGGTCCGTCTTTGAGAGCAGCTTCCGGCTCGAGAAGCTCAAGGACTTCTCCGAAGAGGAGGAGGATCTGATCCTCGCGGGCGTTATCATGATGATCCTTCTTGAGAGGGACCGCGGGTAGGGAGACGCCGGCGGCGTCTTCGGCCTGATCCCATGGGCGGGCCCTCCATCTACCGCAGCCCCGGGGGCGAGACCGAGCTCGCGGCTCTCTACGAGGAGGCGCTGGCTCGGCTCGGGCCCGAATGTGAGACGCGCCTGATCGTTACGAGCCTCGGGGAGACGCACGTGATCCTGGCCGGCCCGGAAGACGCTCCTCCCCTGGTCGTACTCCCCGGCGGCAACTTCCTGAACCCGATGTGCCTCTCGTGGTTCCTGCCGCTTGCGGAAACGTTCCGTATCCACGCTCCGGACATCATCGGCCAGCCGGGCCGCAGCGCCCAGACCCGCCCCTCCGCCAAAGGAGACGGTCACGCGCGCTGGCTCGTTGACGTGCTCGACGGCCTCGGCCCCGGACGGGTGCCGCTCGTCGGGATCTCCTACGGGGCCGGCCTCATCTTGAGGTTGGCCGGCCTCGCGCCGGAACGAATCGACAAAGCCGTGCTCGTCTCGCCGGCCGGCATCGCCCTTGGCCCGATCTGGCCGATGATCAAGGAAACGGCCCTGCCCGCCCTCCTCTACCGCGCGTCCCCGAACCAGAAGCGTCTGCTCCGCGCCGCGCGCCCGATCCTGACGGATCTCGAAGAGCCGTACGTCCGCCAGCTCGGCCTCGTCTACAGGCACGTGAGGCTGGACAGGGAACTTCCCCGGGCCGCCACCGGCGAGGAGCTCGCCGGTTACGAATCACCCACGCTGCTCTTCGCCGCCGAGAACGACCTGTTCTTCCCCGCCGAGAGAGTGATCCCTCGTGCCGGGGAGATCATCCCCAACCTCGAAACCGAGATCCTCCCCGGCAGCCGTCACGTCCCGTCGAGGGAGGCTTTTGCCAGGATCAACGACCGCACCACCGCGTTCCTGGGGTATCTTTAAGAGCCCGGCGGCTACTCCGGTGGGCTGACCATGGTCTTCAGGAGGTGGTCCAGGGCCCCTCGTGGATCTTCTGCGAGGCCCGTGTGGACGGGACCGGGTTGGACGATCGTGCTCCGCGGCGCCACGAGCCACCCGAACCGCTGGACGGGGGGCAGGAGGCCGATAGGCCCGGCCCCGGGGCCGCCGGCGCAGACGCGATGCGCGGCCTCCAGGTGCGCCCGCACGGCCTCGGGGTCGAGCCGCGGGTCGAGCGCGCGCAGCCGCTCGGGGTCGAGGTCTATGGCGGCTTCCAGAAACCGCTTCTCCTGGCAGTAGAGGACGACCCCCGCGTTGACGAACTCGCCCCGCTCGACCCTCGGGACGACGCGCAGCAGGGCGTACTCGAAGGGGCTAGGCAAGCCACTCCCTCCTGACCTCTTCGAGCGCGTGCGCCCAGACGCGGGGCTCCCGCAGGCGGGAGGCGAGGTAGGAGACGTAGGCGTCGCGGACCCCTTTTGGGTCGTCGAAACCGGGTTCGGCCGCGAGCCACTCGTCGGGGATCGAGCCTACTATCTCCCCCAGAACCTCGGCCGTGAGGCGGGGGGCGAGGTCAGCGTCGGCCTCCGGGGTCCTATCCGCGAAGGGCAGCAGGACGTGGTCGCGGGCCGCGGCGAAGGGCCTCTGGGCAACGGCCTCGAGTGCTGGCCCGTTCCGGCCGGGCCAGTTGTGGTGGAAGTACAGGGAGGCGCCGTGGTCTATGAGCCAGAGCCTCCCGTGCCAGACGAGCAGGTTCGTGTTGCGGGGCGTCCTATCCACGTTCTGAACGAGCGCGTCGAACCACAGGATTCGGGAGGCCAGATCACCGTCCGGCGGCCCCACGAGCGGGTCGAAGCCCAAAGAGCCGGGGAGGTAGTCGAGGGCGATGTTCAGGCCGCGACTAGCGCGGAGGAGGTCCTGAATCTCGGGGTCGGGCTCGGCCCGGCCGAGGTCGGGGTGGACGTCGACGAGGACTATCTCCGGCACCGCGAGGCCCAAAACGCGCCCGATCCCGCCCGCGATAAGCTCCGCGATGAGCGCCTTGCGCCCCTGCCCGGCGCCGCGGAACTTGAGCACGTAGGTCCCGAGGTCGTCCGCCTCGACGATCGCCGGCAACGAGCCCCCCTCGCGCAGGGGCGTGACGTACCTCGTTGCGGTCACAGTGCGGAGCATGAAGTGGCGTTATTCTCGCATCACGCGCCCCCCAGCGCCAAGACGTTGGATCCCGGACCGGAACATAGACCTGCGGGCGTAGCCGGATTCAGCCTCCGGGACGATGCGCGTCCCTGGAAACCGGCTTAGGGTCTTGGGCGTAGTGTAGGTGCGTCGGAGGAGAGCGCGATGATCGCAGGAGAGAAGACGGAAGCCGAAGGGCGAGGAGATTCCGTGGTAGACGGCAGGGACTTGATGATCGAAGCCGCCGGCGTGCAGAAGGTCTACGAGGCCGGCGGCCTGCGGGTGCGCGCGCTGCGCGGGGTTGACCTCGGCATCCGGCGCGGGGAGATGGTCGCCATCATGGGGCCGTCGGGCTGCGGCAAGACGACGCTTCTGAACGTCCTCTCCGGCCTCGACGACCTCTCCGACGGCGAGGTCCTGGTGGACGGCGAGTCCATCGGGGGAATGTCCGACAAGAGACGGACGCGCTTTCGGGCGGAGAAGATGGGGTTCATCTTCCAGTCCTACAACCTGATCCCGGTCCTCTCCGCGATAGAGAACGTGGAGCTTCCCCTGCTGGTCGCGGGCAAGAAACCGAAGAAGGCCCGCCAGTGGGCGCTGGACGCCCTTGAGATGGTCGGCCTGCCCGAGCAGGCGAGCAAGCGCCCGAACGAGATGAGCGGCGGCCAGCAGCAGCGCGTGACCGTCGCCCGCTCCCTCGTCAACAACCCCTCAATCGTCTGGGCCGACGAGCCGACCGGGGCGCTGGACTCGGAGACTAGCAAGGGCATCATGGACCTGTTGGTCCGGCTGAACGGGGAGCAGCGCCAGACCTTCGTACTCGTCACCCACGACGCCGCGGTGGCCGCCCGCGCCCACCGCACGATCCTGATGCGCGACGGCAACATCACGAGCGACGAGCCGAACGGGAGGGGCGAGTAGGATGGAGCAGCTCTTCGGCGTCCCGACGACGCGGCTCATGTGGGTCCTCCTCGCCGTCTTCGGCGTTGGCCTCCTCCTTACCGTCGCGAGCGCCCTCCGCAACCGCGTCTCCTTCAGGATGGCCGCCCGCAACCTGCCGCGGAGGCGTGCCCAGACAGGGCTCGTTATCCTAGGCCTGATGCTCGCGACCATGCTCTTCTCCGCCTCCTTCACCACCGGCGACACCCTGACAAACTCCCTGCGCCTGCAATCCCTGGAGAACCTCGGCCAGGTGGACGTGCAGGTGCAGGCCAAGGGCCAGAGCTCTTCGGCCGGAAACCCCTTCGGCGAGACGACCGCCGAGCGCGCCCGCTACTTCGACGAGGGGGTCGCCGCGGACGTCCGCGACGGTCTCTCTGGCAGCGAACGCATCGCCGGCGTCGCCCCGCTCGCCACCGAGACCGTCCCCGTCACCGCTAAAGGCACGGAGCTCAGCGAGCCAGCCGTCAGCGTGCTCGGCATCGACGAAGGCTCCATGCAGGGCTTCGACCGCCTCACGACCGCCCCGGGCCAGACCTTGAGCGTCGGCGACCTCGGCACGGACGAGGTGTACCTGAGCGCCGACGCCGCCGATGGCCTCGACGTCGGCGAGGGGGACGTTGTCCGCGCCACCCTCGCCCCGCAGCCGGAGGCCGACCCCGGCTCGCCCCGGAGCCCTGGCGCCAACGCGGGCGCTAACGCCGGCCTCGCTGCAGCGGCCCGCGCCGCCGGTGGTGGCGACAGGGTCGAGGAAGCCGCCGCCCCCGCCGCGCCGGAGCCGTCGGAGCTGACGGTGGCCGGCGTCTACGAGGGTGGGGCGAACCCGTCCACCTCCGCGTCCATGGTCATGCCGCTTGAGAGGTTGCAGGAGCTGGTGGGAGAGGAGGGTAGGATCAACTCCGTCCTCGTAACCCACGAGGGCCCTGCCGTCGAGGGCGGCGCCGGCACGAGCGGCACGGTAGAGGCTCTCGGTCCGGTCTTGCGGGAGAACGACCTCGCCGCCGAGCCCGTCAAGAGAGAAGCCATAGATCAGGCCGACGAGGGCGGGGAGACCTTCACGAGCATCTTCCTGCTCTTCGGGCAGTTCTCGGTGGCCGCCGGGGTGCTCTTGATCTTCTTGATCTTCGTCATGCTCGCCGCCGAACGCAAGCACGAGCTCGGCATCGCGCGGGCCGTCGGGATGCGGCGGGGGCACCTGATGCGCATGTTCGCCTTCGAGGGGGCGATGTACGCCGTGATCGCGAGCGCCATAGGCAGCGTGCTCGGCGTCGGGGTCGGCTGGCTGATGGTGCGCGTGCTCGGCGAGGCCTTCGCCGGCCAGGGCTTCGACATCCGCTTCGCTACGAGCCCCGAGAACGTCGTCATAGCCTTCTGCCTCGGCATGGTACTCACCTTCGCCGTCGTCCTGATCTCCTCCTGGCGCGTGAGCCGCCTGAACGTCGTCCGCGCCATCCGCGACATCCCCGAGCCGGACAGGAAGGGCCGCTCGGCGAGAGGGGTCTTGCTCGCGCTCGCCACCCCGGTCGCCGGCGCGTTGCTCACCGTTCAGGGCCTTCAGGCGGAGCAGATGGGGCTTTACATGCTCGGGCTCTCGCTCCTCATCGTGGGCGCGGCGCTCATAGCGAGAATATTGCGCCTGCCCGAGCGGATCGCCTTCACCGCAGCCGGGGTGCTGTTGCTCGGGCTCTGGCTGTTGCCCGTCTCGTTCGCCCCCGAAGGGATGACCGAGGGGATAGACCTGTTCTTTATCTCCGGGGTGATGATCGTGCTCGCGGGGGTGTGGATCGTGATCCACAACTCCGACTTGCTCCTCGGCGCCATAGTCGCCACTTTCGGCTGGATAAGGGGTATGCCACCCGTTCTTCGCGCCGCCGTCTCCTACCCGATGCAGAGCCGCTTTCGCACCGGCATGACCCTCGCCATGTTCTCCCTCGTCGTCTTCACCATCGTCACCATGAGCTTTATAACGGCGGCCTTCGGCTCGATCTTCTCCGACACCGACCGCCTCTCCGGCGGCTTCGACGTCCGCGCCGACGCCGGCTACGCGGTCCCCATAGAGGACATGAACGAGGCGCTGAAGGACGCTGAAGGCGTGAATGAGGACGACATCACCGCCGTCGGGACCTTTACCGGGCTCCCCGTCGAGGCCAAGCAGAGGGACACCGGCCGCAAGGCCGACACCCTCTTCGTGCAGGGCGTGGACGGTGGATACACGGAGAACGTCGGCTACGGCTTCAAGACCACCGTCGCAGAGTACGGCACGAGCGACGAGGTGTGGACGGCGCTCCGGGAGGAGCCCAACACGGCGGTCATCTCAGCCGACCTCGCGCCCACCAGGGAGAACTTCGCCTTCGACGGCGGTCAGTCTTCCATAGAGCTCTCCGGCTTCTACGGGGACGACCCTGCGCTGCCGGACGACCTGTACATAACGGCCGAGGACCCGGAGACAGGCCGGACGCGAGACCTGCGCGTCATAGGCGTGCTGGAGGACTCGGCGTTCTTCGCGCCGAGCGTGATGACCTCGGCTGCGACCATCGACGACCTCGCCGGCTCGCCCGTGCCGGCCCAGAGCTACCAGTTCAGGCTGGCGGACGGGGCGGACGCGGGGGCCGTGACGAAGGACCTCGAGAAGGCCTTCGCGCAGAACGGGCTGCAGGCCGTGGCCGTCGAGCAGGAGATCCGGGACGGCTCAGCCTCCCAGGAGCTCTTCAACAACCTGCTCATAGGCTTCATGGGGCTCGGGCTCCTCGTCGGCATCGCGGCTCTGGGCGTCATCGCGGCCCGCTCCGTCGTCGAGCGGCGGCAGCAGATCGGGATGCTCAGGGCCCTGGGCTTCCAGCGGGGGCAGGTGCGGCTCGCGTTTCTCATAGAGTCCTCGTTCGTGGCCCTGCTCGGCATCGGGCTCGGGGTGGCGCTGGGCGCGGCGCTCTCGGTCGGGATCGTCGACTCCTTCGCCGAGCAGTTCGCCGGCATCCAGTACACGGTGCCGTGGACTACCCTGGGCGTGATCGTCGGCCTCGCCTACGTCGC
>CADCUW010000573.1:0-2859 GCA_902805985.1 uncultured Rubrobacteraceae bacterium | reverse complement strand
GGCATCCGGGTCTTCGGTGGGCGCGGCGGTTGCGGCGGCGGCGCATGCCACGTTGTCGAAGCTGTTCCCGAGCCAGAGGCAGTTCTTCGACCGCAAGCACACCGAGGCTGGCATCTCCGGCACACAACTCAAGAGGGGCCACAGGTTCGGCCTGATGGTCGCCAGGAACATACTGGCCGACCGGAAGGACGATCCTGGCGCGGGCGACGACGGGCACGCGGTGTCGATGGCCCGTGGCGCGCACCGGCCAGACCCGGACAAGCCCGATCAGGGCTACCACGCCCCGTTCTACGGCGCCGGGTCCAGGTGCTTCGCCGTCACGGCCCGGCACGAGCTCGACGATCCACCGCGTCTGGCCGACCCCGAGTACAGGAGGGCGCTAAGGGAGGTGCGTCGCAAGGGTGTCGCGCCGGAGTTGATGGGGAGCGTGCCCCCCGACCCGGACTTCGAACACCGCAAGGTGGACGAGACGGTGTCGGGACCTACTGGGGCTACGACGGGGCCTCGGGCCTCGGTACGCCGCCGCGCCTGTACAACCAGATCGTGCGGGAAGTCGCCATCGCGAAGGGCAACACCCCGGAGCAGAACGCCAGGCTGTTCGCGCTGGTGAACGTCGCGATGGCCGACGCGGGGATCCTGGCGTGGGACCAGAAGTACATCCACGACCTCTGGCGTCCCGTTCTGGGCATTCGCGAGCACGACCGGTCCATGGGCCCCGTGGCGGAGGGCAACAACGACATGGACGAGGAGTGCCAGCCGGATTGGCTGCCGCTAGGCGCGCCCAGCACGAACGTGATCGGCAAGAACACCACGCCGCCCTTCCCGGCCTACCCGTCCGGGTATGCCACCTTCGGTGCCGCTGCCTTCCATATCACGAGGCTCTTCTACGACCCGAGCATCGGGGACCAGGATCCAGACACCCTGTTCGACGGCCTCGTGTTCGTGTCTGACGAGTACAACGGCGTCAACAAAGACAACAAGGGGACCGTCCGTCCCAAGCACGTCCGCAACTTCCCCGGCGGCCTGTGGCGGATGATCGAGGAGAACGGCCGCAGCCGGGTCTATCTCGGCGTTCACTGGGTGTTCGATGCCTTCGCGGTCGATAGCACCGGCGCCCTCGCCCTCGGCCAGAACGTCGGCGGCGTTCCACTCGGCGGCGTTCCACTCGGCCTCAGGATCGCCAACGACATCTTCGGTGACGGGATGAACAGGTCCACGGTCCCTCCGCGGGCGTAGCGCGCCTCTCGCTGCCACGGCCACAGGCTGCGTGGGGCGAGATCGATCTAGAGAGATGCCGACGGCTACGGGCCGCGTACTCAGGATGGGTACGCGGCCCGCGTTTGTCGCGGATGTTCCGGGTCTTGGCCCTACGCGCGGACCACGAGCGTCTTCGCGACCATGTCGCCGAGGCGCTGGTTCTCGCCCGAGACGAGCGCCACGACCAGGGCGACGAGGTAGGAGCCTATGCCGTCCACGATTCGCATCAGGGTGCGCAGGACGGCCTCCCTGGTCCCGATCGTCCCGCCGTCTTCCCGAACCACCTTTATGCCGAGGGCCATCTTGCCGAGAGTCTGGCCGAAGCGGCCCTCCATGATCGCGAAGTACGCGAAGGTGACGAGCAGGGCGGCGAGGCCCCCGAAGGAGAAGAGCACGCCGGAGACGGCCTCGGAGGCCCGACCATCACCCAGGCCGTCGATCAGGGCCCCCGGCGCGGTAAACAGGCCGCCCACGATCCCGAGCAGCACCAGGTCGATTATCGTCGCCAGCACCCTCCTGCCGATAACCTGCGTGTCGGGCGCTACCGACGCCCCGTACGTTCCTCCGACCATGATCTTCCCCTTTCTCGGGTGTTTCCGCATCGACACCATAGATGATGCCCGGGTGCGCCCGGTCCGTCATCGGTCCGCAGGCCGATCTTCTATGCGGCCGGAGGACCATCTCCTCGGGACGGCGCGTGGCTCCGGCGGTCGCCGCGGGCCACCCCTGGCGCCGGAACCCGGAGCCTCGGGGCTGATACGGGCGTGTCGGGCAGCCGCGCGTAATCCTCGGGGCGTAGTTGGGCTAGGACCCGGGACCGATGTGCTTTGTCCCGGGCGGGACTAAACTTCACGCACCATGCGGAACGGACGCACATGAAGGGCGGCATCTTCTCGCTCAGGCGGTTGCGGTGGAAGCTGGCGTTGAGCTACACGCTGGTCGCCGTGGTGACGCTGCTCGCCGTCGAGCTGTTTATCGCCAGCGGCGTGACGGCGTTTCTGAGCTCGGATCTGCTGCCGAGGTCCATCGTCACCATCGCGAGGGACAACTTCGCGCCCCAGCTAGAGGCGCGCCTCGACGAGAATCCTCCCGACGTTCAGGGTCTGCGGGAGGAGCTCGACTTCATCTCCGGGGCGCCGCCGGGGGCGCCGGGACCGGCGGGCGAAGGTCGGGGCTTCGCGCCACCCGACCTCGCTACCAGCATAGATTCGGGCGTCGTGTTCGTGGTGGATGAGGAGGAGAGATTACTCGTCTCGGACCCGGGGATCTCGGCGTTTCCCGAGGGTGAGCGCTTCGACGCCGGCCGCGTGGAGGGGCTGGACCCGATCCTGGATGCCGCCCTGAGGGGCGAGGAGAGCTCGGAGGCGCTGTCCGAGCGCATGCCGTCCGGCCGGCTCCTGATGGCCGTCCCGCTCGAAGGCGATGACGGTGACGTGAACGGGGCGCTCGTCGGGGCCTTCCGGATGCCCAACCTGGCCGGCGCGTTGCTGATCTCGGTCGGCGTTGGAGCCCTGTTGCTGCTCGTGCCGGCGGGTCTTCTCGGCCTGGTCTTCGGCTTCGTCACGGCGTGGGGCATAACGCGCCGCATCGGCAACCTCGCCC
>CADCUW010000572.1 GCA_902805985.1 uncultured Rubrobacteraceae bacterium | reverse complement strand
GGGTAAGAGGATGCTAGGTTGTTGCTAAGTCTGTTGTGTTACGTACGGGGGGGGACGTGTGACCTTCGTCTTTAGCGCGGCTTTTGCCGTTCGGAAGGGGGTTCCGAGGAATGACGGATAGGGCCGAGACGCGAGGCGGGGGGGAGCAGGCCCAGCGGCTGGGGGTCGTGTTCTGGGTAACGGTGGCCATCGCGGGGGCGTTCGTGCTGTGGGGGGTGCTGTTCACGGGCAACTTCACCAGCGCGCTCGGGACGGTGGTCGGTTGGATCACGGACGGCCTCGGATGGCTGTACATGCTCATAACCACGTTCTTTCTCGTCTTCGTCATCTACCTGGCGTTCAGCCGGTACGGGAAGATCAAGCTGGGACAGCCCGACGACGAGCCCGAGTTCGGGTACTTCGCGTGGTTCGCCATGCTCTTCCAGGCGGGGATGGGCATAGGCCTCGTCTTCTGGGGCGTGGCGGAGCCCGTCACCCACTACAACACCCCGCCCTTAGGCCTCACGGACGCCCGCACGCCGGAGGCCGCCACCCTGGCCCTGCAGACCGCGTTCTTCCACTGGTGTTTGCACCCGTGGGCGATGTACGCCACCATCGGCATCGCCGTCGCGTACTTCAGCTACCGCAGGGGGATGTCGAACCTCCAGATCAGCACGGTCTTCCGCCCGCTCCTCGGCGACCGCGTGGACGGACCCGTCGGTAACGCCATAGACATCCTGGCGATCCTGGCGACGCTCTTCGGCGTCGCCGTCTCTTTGGGTCTCGGCACGCTCCAGATCGCCGCCGGGCTCAACGCCGTCTTCGGCCTCCCCGACGGGATCGGCATGATGATGGTCATCATCCTCGTGACGGCGGTCGCCTACATGCTCTCGGCCTCGACCCCCATCGACAAGGGCGTCAACATTCTTAGCCAGGCGAGCATGTACCTGGCGTTCCTCCTGCTCGTCTACTTCCTCGTCGTCGGGCCCACGATCCTGCAGCTCAACACTTTCACCCAGGAGCTCGGCGTGTACCTGGCGAACCTCGTACCCCAGAGCTTCAGGATGAGCGCCTTCGACGCGGGCGAGGCCGAGTGGCTCGGGAGCTGGACGATCTTCTTCTGGGCGACCTGGATCGCCTGGGGCCCCTACGTTGGCGCCTTTATCGCCCGCATCTCTAGAGGCCGCACCATCAGAGAGTTCATCGTCGGGGTGCTCGTCGGGCCGAGCCTCTTCAGCATGATCTGGTTCTCCGTCTTCGGGGCGGCCGGCATCCAGCTCGACAGGCGGACGAACGGCAACCTCGGTGAGGCGGTCGCCAACGAGGGCGCCGCCGTGGCGCTCTTCGAGTTCCTCGGCCAGTACCCGCTCGCCCTGCTCACCTCTCTCCTGGCGCTCTTCCTGATCTTTATCTTCTTTGTCGCGGGCGCGGACGCGGGTACGATAGTCCTCGGCAGCATGTCGGCGGGCGGCGTCCTCAACCCGAAGACGAGCATCAAGCTCACCTGGGGCGTCATCATGGCGGCCCTCGCCGCGGCCCTGCTACTCGCCGGGGGCGGCGGGGCCGACGCCCTGAGCGGGCTCACGAACGGGGCCATCCTCGCCGCCACCCCGTTCGGCATCCTGATGGTCCCCATGTGCTACGGCCTCTACAAGACCCTGAAGACCGACTTCCGCGAGGAACGCCGGCAACTGCAGGAGGCCATGGCCTACGACCGCCAGGTCGAGATGCGGCAGATGCAGGAGATCATGCACCCCCGGCCCCGGAGGCTGCGGCACGTCCGAATGGCGGACCGCCAGCCAACACCCGCAGACGACCCCCAGGACCCCGAAAAACCCGGCACGTGACGCAACCCTCGGGCTGGCGCCCCGGCTTCGTCCCCGGGCATCGACGGTCCGGCCCCCGGGGACCGGAGGGGCCGCGGAAGCCCCGCTTTGGCAGGCTTCTAGCGGCGGCTTTACGGGCAGGCGTTCGTCCCGGCGGCCGGCGACAGACGCCGGTTCAAGCCGTCGCGAAGCGGCTGATCGTGCGCCGGGGCCGGATCTCGCCGAGCTCTTCGGCGAAGATGCGGTAGTACGCTACCTCCTCGCGGGTGCGCAGCGGCGGCTCGACCTCGTAACGCTCGCGCTCGAACTCCTCCTCGGTGACGGAGGCCTCCATCCGGTCTTGCAGAACGGAGGCCGCCCCTGAGCCGTCGCCGAACTGGGCCTTCTTGCGCCAGAGAAAGTCGTCCGGCAGCCAGCCTTCGAAGGCCTGGCGAAGGAGGCGCTTCTCCGGCTGGTCCTCGCCCGCGAGCTTCCAACCGGCGGGGAGGGAGAGCCCGAGCGAGATCATATCTAGCTCAAGGAAAGGCACCCGCGCTTCGAGCCCGTGGGCCATCGTGACGCGGTCGGCCCTCTGCAGGTTCAGGTCGTGGAGCCCCTCGATGGTCCGGACGAGCTCGGTGTGGAGGTCTCTTTCCGTCCGGAAATCCTCCAGGTACTCGTAGCCCGCGAAGATCTCGTCCGCGCCCTCGCCCGTGAGGACAACCTTGACGTGCTTCGCCGTGAACTCGGCGAGGATAAAGTTCGGCACCGCGCTCCTGACGAGCGACGGGTCGAAGCTCTCGATGGTCCGGACGACCTCGGGCAGGACGTTCAGGGCGTCTTCTTGCGTGTAGACGCTCTCGTGATGCTCGGTGCCGAGGTGCTCGGCGACGGCCCGGGCCGCCAGCAGGTCCGGCGAGTCCGCGAGGCCCACGGCGAAGGTCTTGAGCTTCTCGCCGCGCCTCTCGTACCAGCGGGCGGCGATGGCGGCGACGAGGCTGGAGTCAAGGCCGCCGGAGAGAAAGACCCCGACGGGAACGTCGCCCATCATCTGCCGCTCCACGGTCCTGATGAGCCTGCCCCTGACCTCGTCGAGTATGGCGTCCGGGATGGGGGCGCCGGGCTCCGAGGGACCGTCGAAGGGCTCCAGGTCGTCGTCCGACGGCACGGCGCGGCCGAAGCGCACCAGCCCGCCCTCGGGGGTCCAGTAATGTCCAGGGGGGAAGGACTCGACGAACGGTTGCAGGCCCTCGTCGAAGGCCCGCATCTCAGAGGCAAAGAAGATGGGCCCGTCGGCCTCCTCGCGCGCCCAGTAGAGCGGCTTGATGCCGACGGGGTCGCGGGCCGCGATAAAGCCCCCGTCCTCGTCCGCCATCAGGAAGGCGTACATGCCGAGCAGCTCGGCGAGGGCGTCGGGTCCGCGCTCGGCGACGAGGCGCAAGGCGACCTCGTTGTCCGAGCGGGTGGTCATGGCCCGGTCCTCGAGCGTCTCTAGGACCTCTTCGTGGTTGTACACCTCGCCGTTCCCGACGAGGTGGAGGGCGTTATCCGGCGTCGCGAGCGGCTGTTTGCCGCCCTCGACGTCCACGATGGAGAGGCGCCGGTGGCCCAGGGTGTTGCCCGCGACCCGGACGAGGCCGTCGTCGTCGGGGCCGCGATGGGCTATACGGCCCATCATACGCCGCGCAACTTCAGGTTCCATGCTGCCGTATCCACCAACGATCCCGCACACGTCTCACTCCGAGCCTCTGGTCTCCGGTCGAGGCAAATACTACCCGCGGGCGTGGAGGTTGTCATGCTACGGCTGGATAACGCAAAGTGTTCCCGGCCCGTGTATTCTCCGCCTTTCGGCCGATACCGTGGACGGCCCGCCACGGTTAGAATGCCGAGGAGACACCCGACATGCGGGTCGGACATGGATCGAGAGGAGGCGACATTGGCGGAGGTGATACGGGGCGACTTCCCGGGCGTCGAGGAGCACGGCGGGCCGCCGCGCCTCCCCTCGTCCATCGCGGCTCTGAACCTGCGCCCGGCGCCGGGCGAGGTGGGGGACAACCTCCGTCTCGCCGGCCGGGCCATCAGGAGGTTGTGCCGGCGGGACCCCGCGCTGCGGTACGTGGTGCTTCCCGAGCTGTTCACCTGCGCTTACTCGGACCTCGGCTCCGTCCACCACCACGCCGAGGATGCGGACTTCGGCGAGAGCGCCCGGTTCTTCGCCGGTCTGGCCCGGGACCTCGGCATCTTTATCGCCTACGGGTTCCCCGAGTGGTCGGCCGCCGGGGTCTTTAACAGCGCCAACCTCGTTGGTCCCGGCGGCGTCCTCGCCACCTACCGGAAGCGCAACCTCGTCGAGACCACACCGGAGTACCGCGTGTTTGCGGCCGGCGCCGATCTGCCCGTCGTCGAGGCCGGCGGCCTGCGGGTCGCGTTGTCTATATGTTGGGACCTCGGATTTCCAGAAGTGGCCCGAGAGGCGGCGGTCGGGGGCGCAGAGCTCGTCCTGGCGCCCGCCGCCTGGCGCGAGCCCTGGGGACCCCAGTACGGCCTCTCCTGCGCCGCCCGCGCCCTGGACTCCGGCATACACCTGGCCAGCGCCAACCAGCTGGGCGTCTACCCCGAGGCCCGCTTCGGCACCCCCGGCCACGTCTACGGCCCGGACGGGATGAGGCTCTCCCGCCGCTTCGGCGCCGCCAGCATCGCCCGTTTGGACCCCGGCGCCCCCGAACTGTGGCGGAGGTTCTACGGGGATACCCTCGCCAGCCACGGACGGGTAGTCGGCATCGACGAGGGGCCGCTCGAGATCGTCTCCTGAGATGAGGTTTCGGGTCGCCTCCCTCGGAGGCTCTTAGGTTCTAGGTATCAGGGTTGCGTCGCCTGGAGCCAGGCATCGCCACCAGAGAGAGGTGTGTCCGCGGCATCCTCGCTCCACGATACCTCAAAACCCAGAGTCAGGCTTCAGTCGCGTCGTTCCTCCGGCCCCTTCTCCCTCATCTCGCGCCAGATCGCGCGCCCCACCAGGAAGAAACAGAGCCCCGCCACGCAAGCGATAACCACCCCGGTGACGTTCGTAAGCCCGGAGGGTTGCCCGACGGCCGAGACGGCGAACGAGGCGATCAGGGCCAGGCTGACGGCGGCCAGAACCGCCGCGAACGACACAACCCCTATCCTCAAGATCAGCCCCAGACAGCCCGAACGCAACCGACCCCTCCCAGAAACCTCGCCACGCCAGCAAACGCCGCGTAACTATACTCTCGTCGCACGGGTTCGACCGCGTTCCGGGACGCACTTGACAACGCGTTTTGAACGTGTAAACTGCGAGTTTGGCAAGTTTCTGAAAACAGCCTGTAACCCCGGATTACACAAGTTCCGAGCGCTGGAGATCAGGGCCTCAGCGGCGTTGTTTGCGCTGCTGGGGGAACGGGGACCAAAAACGGGCCGACGGACGGGCTTTATAGCACGGAGCGGAGGAGGAACGCAATGGCAGTAACAGAGACCAGAGGGCGCAAGACGGAGCGGACATCGGAGACCCCGGACCTCATACCGGGCTACTTCGCGCGCATCGACAAGGGCAATCTCCTGACGCACAAGGAGGAGATCAGCCTCTCTAAGGCCGCCGAGGCCGGGGATGACAGGGCGCGCAAGAAGCTCGTGGAGAAGAACTTGCGGCTCGTGGTGAGCGTCGCCAAGCGGTACCGCGGGATGGGTCTGCCCTTTGAGGATTTGATTCAGGAGGGCAACGTCGGCCTCATGCGGGCGGTCGAGAAGTTCGACCCCGACCGCGGCTGGAGGTTTTCGACGTACGCGACGTGGTGGATCCGCCAGGCCGTGCAGCGTGCCGTCGCGGACAAGGGCCGCACCATCAGGGTCCCCGTCCACATGGGCGACAAGATCCGGAAGATGGCCCGCGCCTACAACGAGCTCTCCGCGCAGCTCACCCGCGAGCCGACCGACGAGGAGGTCGCCAAGAAGCTCGAGTGGACCGTCGATGAGGTGATCGACGTCAAGAGCGCCATGCCCGACGCCACTAGCCTCAACCAGCCGCTATCCTCCGACGGCGACGGTTCCGAGCTCGGCGAGCTCATCGAGGACGACAAGGCCGCCGAGGTCGCCGGCGTGGTGATCGGGGACATCGAGCTCGGGTCGCTCAAGGAGGCGGTCGAGCGGCTGCCGGAGCGCCACCAGCACGTCCTGATCCGTCGCTACGGCCTCGGCGACCGCGACACCGCGACGCTGGCCGAGCTCTCCGACGAGCTTGGCATCTCCCGCGAGCGCGTCCGCCAGCTCCAGCGCGAGGCGGAGCGCATGCTCGCCAGCGGCGAGTTCGGCGCGGTCCTCCGCGGCGCCGCCGCCTAGAGGCTCAGGCCATCTGGTTTCGGCCGCCGGATATCCGGTGGTGACGTAGAGAGGAGCCCCGTTCGCGGGGCTCCTTTTCGTTGGGGCGGTTCGCGAACGCCCCTACGCCTGGGGTTGCGTGGACGTGGGTCCTTGATCCTCCTGGCCGGCAAGGGTGAACCGCGCCAGGACCGGGTGGTGGTCGCTCGGGTACGGGGGACGGTCGGCTCCGTCGCGGAGGATCTCGTGGGAGACGACGGGAAGACGGTTGGAAGGGTCTTTCAGGAGGATCCAGTCTATGCGCCTCGGGCCGCGTTCGGGGTGGGGGTCACGGTACCCATTCCCCTCGAAGGCGTGAAAGGTACCCATTCCTTCTTCGTCCCTGTTCCCGGCGGCGAGGAACGTGTCGGCGAAGCCGGCTCTCGTAAGATTCTTGTAGGTGGGCGTGCCGGGACGGCAGTTGAAATCCCCGGTCAGGATGGCCGGGATCTCGGGTCCGTGGTGTCGCAGCAGTTTCTCCACCTCCTCGATGATGAGGGCGCTTCCGTTGCGGCGGGCGGGGGCGCTCTTATGGTCGAGGTGGGTGTTGAGGTGAAGGAAGTTGGTCTCCCGGGTGCGGAAGAGCGCCCAGTTCGCGGAGCGGGCGACCCTGGTCTCCCAGCTTCGGGAGTGTCTCTCGGGCGTCTCGCTCAACCAGAAGCCGCCCGACTCCAGGAGATCCAGGCGGGCCGGGTCGTAGAGGATGGCGTTGAAGTCGTGGGGGGGAGCGTTGCCGTAGCGGGGTCCCCTGACGCGCTCGTAGCGGAGCAGGTACTTGCGGTAGGTGAGGAGGTTGCCGCGCTGGCACTCCTGGAGGCCGACGACGTGCGGCGCGCGGCGTTCTATGGCCGCGACGTTCTCGGCCGCCCGGCTCCGCCAGCGGGCCTCCCGGTTGCCGAGGTCGCGAAAAGAGCCCCGCACGTTAAAGCTCATCACCTTGAGTGTGTCCAGCCCGGGGCTCCCTTCGAATCCTTGGCAACCGTCCGTACTATACTGCGGGCATGATCCGGGAGAGGGCAGACAGGATCGCGGCGCGGCTTCACGCCGCCCTCGACGGGGGACTCCAGGGCTACCTGCGCACGGACGAAGCCTCGCGTGCCCTGTGGTCCACGGACGCCTCGATCTACCTTAGAAAACCCGTCGGCGTGGTCGTGGCCCGCTCGGAAGACGACGTAAAGTTGACGCTGGGCGTCGCGCGAGAGCTCGGCCTCTCCATTACTCCCCGCGGCACCGGGACGAGCCTCGCCGGCCAGGCGACTGCCCCAGGCCTCGCCCTCGACGTCTCCGAGATGAACCGTGTGATCGAGGTTGACGTTGAGGGAAGGCGCTGCGTGGTCGAGCCCGGGGTCGTGCAGGGTGAGCTCAACGCCCTCGTCGAGCCGCGCGGCCTGGTCTTCGGAGCCGACACTTCGACGTCTGACGTCGCGACGTTGGGCGGGATGGTCGGGAACAACTCGGCCGGCATGCGGAGCCTCGTCTTCGGGACCACCGCTGACCAGATCCTCTGCCTGAGGTGCGTGTTGCCTGACGGGGAGACGGTGGACCTGCGTCCCATGCGGCACCGGGAGGCGGAGGAGCGGGCGCGCGGAGACGACGCGGAGGGGCGTCTGTTGCGCGGGGCTATGGAGATAGGGAAGAGGCACGAGGGGGAGATCCGGCGCCGCTTCCCAGACATGATCCGGCGCGTCTCCGGCTACGGCCTGGACGCCCTCGTCGACCCCGACACCCTCGACCTTACCGGCCTCGTCTGCGGCTCTGAGGGCACGCTCGCCGTCGTGACCCGCGCCGAGTTCCGGCTGCACCCGCTCCCCGAAGCCCGGGCGCTTGCCTCCTTCGAGTTCGACACCTTAGCCGCCGCCGCCCGCGCGACGGTCAAATTTCTGGAGATGGACCCTTCCGCGGTGGAGCTTCTGGACGACGTCGCCATAGGCCGCGCCCGGCAGACCCCGGCCTACAGGGATTCGACCCGGTTCTTGCAGGGCGGCCCCGACGCGGAGCCTCCGAAGGCGATCCTGCTGGTCGAGTGGAGCGGTACGGAGGACGAGCTCGACGAGAGGTTCGACGGTATCGAGGAGGTGGCCGGGGAGGTCGGGGCCCGGTCGGTGGCGCCGCTGCGCACGAAGGCCGAGATGTACCAGACGGTCAGGCTCCGCAAGTCCACCCTGCCGCTCCTGCTCGGCACCGCAGAGAAGGAGAAGCCGGTCGCCTTCGTCGAGGACGCGGCGGTGCCGCCCGGGAGGCTCGAAGAGTTCGTCGTCAGGTTCCAGGAGATCGTCGAAGACGCCGGCACCTGGGCCTGCTTCTACGGCCACGCGAGCGTCGGGTGCCTGCACGTCAGGCCCGCGCTCGACACCAGCGATCCGGAAGGCGTCGCCAGGATGCGGCGCATAGGCGAGGAGGTCGCCGACCTCGTCGTTGAGTGCGGGGGTTCGATCTCCGGCGAGCACGGCGACGGCCTCAGCCGCTCGGAATTTTTGGGCAAGATGTACGGGCCGGAGATCCTGCGCGCCTTCTCCGAGGTCAAAGAGCTCTTCGATCCCAAGGGGACGATGAACCCCGGTGTCATCGTGGATCCACCGAGGATGGACGGCCAGCTCCGCATCGGACCCGGACGCAGGCGCCTGCCGGTGGCGACGGGCCTTGACTTCTCCGAGCAGGGCGGGTTCGCCAAGGCCGTGGAGCTCTGCAACGGGAGCGGCTTCTGCCGCAAAAAGACCGGCGGCACGATGTGCCCCTCGTACATGGTTACCCTGGACGAGCAGGACACGACCCGCGCCAGGGCGAACATGCTCCGCTCGGTGCTCGAAGGCACGCTCCCGCCCGAGGAGCTGACCGGGGGCCGGATGCGGGAGGTTATGGACCTCTGCGTCGGGTGCAAGGCGTGCAAGACGGAGTGCCCCTCGCAGGTGGACGTCGCCAGCATGAAGACCGAGGTTCTCTACCAGTCCGGCAAGGAGCACGGCTTCTCTCTGCGCCAGAGGGGCGCCGGTCACATCCGGAGAGGGCTCTCCCTCGCCTCCCGCGCGCCCGCCCTCTTCAACTACGTGGGCAAGACCCGTCTCGCGCGGCGCGCGGCTGCTCTGGCGGGCATAGACCCGCGAAGGACGCTGCCGGCGGTGACGCACAAGACGTTCTCCAGGCGGTTCCCGGGGCTACCGCAGGGGGACGGTCCGGTGGAGATCGCGCTCTTCAACGACACCTGGAACGAGTACCAGCGGCCCGAGGTCGGGTCCGGCGCGGTCCGCATCTTCGCCGCCGCGGGGGCCAGGGTCTTGTTGCCCGAGGTCGTCTGCTGCGGCAGGCCGATGCTCTCTGAGGGCCTCGTCGAACAGGCGCGAAAGAACGCCAGGCGCAACCTCGATATCCTGACGCCCCTCGTCGAGCGCGGCGTTCCCCTCGTCGGCCTGGAGCCGAGCTGCATCCTGACGATGCGCGACGACTACAAGAAGCTCCTTCCGGACGACCCCCGCGTCGAGGGGCTCGCTGAGGCCACCCGCCTCTTCGAGGAGTCGGTGCTGGAGCTCGAGGGCGACATCCCGCTGGCCGGGGGGTCTTCCGTGCTCCTGCACGGGCATTGCCACCAGAAGGCGCTTGTCGGCACGGGGCCGACGGAGAGGGCGCTCGCGCTCGCGCCGGGGACGGATGTCGAGGTGGTCGACTCGGGATGTTGCGGGATGGCGGGGCTCTTCGGCTACGAGAAGGGCCACTACGACGTCTCGATGAAGATGGGGGACAGGCGGCTCTTCCCGGCGGTCAGGGAGGCGGAGGGCCGCGTCGTCGTCGCGCCGGGGACGAGTTGCCGCGAGCAGATTCAGGACGGCACCGGCCGCCGCGCCCTCCACCCGGCCGAGTACCTGGCGAGCCGCCTCGAAAACCGGCGTGCCTGAGCGCCCGCCGGACGCGGCGCTGTGGTTCGCGTTCCAGGGGGACCGTCTCCTCATCTTCGAAGGGGACGAGCCGCGGGTGCCGCGGGCTTTTACCCCAGAAGAGATCGGAATAGAGGCTTCCTTTAGTCAACCCGTGGGCTCCCTGAACGGCAGCCCGTGCTGGGCCGCGGAGGTGCCGGATCGGGTGGAGGCGCCCGAGGGTGCTGCGTTCGTGGACCTGCGGGCCATCTTCGCGGCCGTGGACGAGCCTTTCTTCGCGGTGGCCGGGCGGGCGAAGCAGGTCGTGAATTGGCACGCCACGCACCGCTTCTGCGGGAGGTGCGGGGGGGAGACGGAGCCAGCCGCGGGCGAGCTGGGGGGG
>CADCUW010000571.1 GCA_902805985.1 uncultured Rubrobacteraceae bacterium | reverse complement strand
CTCGCCGAGACGACCGAGCACCTCAAGGCGCGGGAGCGCGAGGTGGAAGCCAGGATCTACAAGGCCCGCAAAGACCTCAAGAGCGCCGAAGCCCTGCGCGAGGAACTCCACCGCGACATCTCCCTCTGCGAAGTCCGCATGCGCGAGCTGAAAGGGTAGGTTTTGAGGTTTTAGGCACTAGAGGCGCGGTGCAGCGCCCGGGCTTTTGGATCTCAACATCCCCGTAGAAGCAGGGAAACCTCGCCGTAACGTGTGGGCTCTGTCGCATTCCTGGTGAAACGGAGAATCATGTCCTTGAACCGCTCCGCGAGCGGTTTCAGGCGGCCAATACCCTCGCCCTGAGCAAGTCGAAGCCGGCCTTGCCGTAGCCCCGCCTCTTCAACAGCTTCAGCTTGTGGACGAACCCCTCCACCGGCCCGTTGGACCACTCCTCGGTAAGGCCGGCCCGTACCGCCGCCGTATCCTTCTTCAGGCCGGCGGCGAAGCGACGTATCGCCGGAGCCGCGCATGCCTCCGCCTCCTCGAGCCACCCGTCGAGCTTTCCGCCTTCGAGGTTCCTGGTCATCGCTGCGAATGCTTGGGTCAGACGGCGCGCGTCGGTGAGCGCTTCGTCGGCGCCGCACAGCCTACCCAGGTACTCCTTCTGCTCCTCGCTCAACCTCTCCTCGCGGCGCATGAACAGGGCGGCCACGTTCTTGGAGCTCGGGGAGAGCCCGGCCACCGATCCCCTCCTGGCCCTCGGCACGGAGGACGGAGGTTTCCCGTCCGCCTCGGCGCGCCTGAGCTGGGAGACGAAGTGGGTGCAGGTCTCCTCGCTGTTTCGGTAGCCTTGCTCACGGATCTCTCGGTACAGGCGCTTGCCGTTGCGGCAACCCTCGTTCCAGCGCTTCACGAGATACGGTACGTACGGGTCCAGCACGCTGGCTTTCCTTTTGTAGACCGGGCGCGGGGGCGGCTCGGTGAGGTCCTTGTAGCGGTAGACGGTCCTCGGGCTTACGCCGAGCCTGCGGCAGATGTCCCTCAGGTCGGCCCCGGCCAGGTAGAGACGGCGTATGTCTTCCCACTGCCGGACCAACCGCTCGTGGCGCTTCCACGCCGCATCTTCCAACTTCCGGTCGTGGTTTCTCGGGCGGTTGGGCATGATGGGCCCGGAAGCGAAGGCCGCGTCGCTCCTGTCTTCGGGCTCGGCCCCCGGCATGGCCGCCGCGCGGAGCGTGGGCCGCTTCTGCAGCAGGAACTCCTCCAGCGTCAACGCAAGGTTGTGCAGGAGGTGCCAACGGTCCGCCACCTGCACGGCGGTAGGCGCGCCCTTGGCCAGGGCCTCGCGGTAGATGTTCGAGCGGTCGCGGGCGGCGAACTCCACCTCGGGGTGTCTCTTGAGCCAGGCGACGACGCCCTCCTGCGAGCGCTCGGGGAGCAGGTCCACCACCCTGCGCCGTTCGAGGTCCACGAGCACGGTGCCGTAGGTGTGCCCCTTCCTGAAGGCGAAGTCGTCGACGCCGAGTACCCTGACCTTCCCCTCGTCTCGCGGGGCGGCGCCCTTGGCCCGGGAGACGAGGGCGTCGCGTCCGACCACGAGGCCCAGTTCGGCCGCCAGCCTGGCCCCGGCCCTGCCGCCGAGTTCGAGGACGATCGCCAGCAGGGCCTCATCCAGCCTGCCCGTCTTGCGGGCGCGGGCCGCGACGTCCGGGAGCCTCTCGCAGAAGATGGCCCGCTCGCAGGAGGGTTCGTCGCAGAAGTAGCGCCGGACGCGGACGCACAACGTCACGGAGACGCCGTGCCTGGGTAGATCGGCCACGTTGCGACGGTAATGGCTGTGTACCCCCTCTCCGATGCCCGGCCGCACAGCGGGCATCGAGATCTTCCTCTCGTGCTCGAAGCGAGAAGCGTCAACGCCATATGGTCGAAGGTTATGCCCTCGACCTCGATCCCCCGTAAGCCGTACGGCCGGCTGTGAGTCTCCTCCATGCGCGCCCCCTACGTTGGCCACATTGTCGCGAACCTGCCGTCGCGGAGACCGGCGGGTGAGGCCTCCTCTGGTTATGATGTCGGAAGTATGGAGGACTTGTTTCGACCCAGGGAGCACCGAACACGAAGCATCGCAACCGCCGCTCGCGCGATCCCGTGGTCCGCGTTGGCGTGCGCGCTCCTTGCCCTGGCGACCGGCTGCGAGGGGCTGGTGGTGAGCAGCGGCTCCGAGCCGGCATGCGCCCACTCCGGATACGTTTTGCGTACCGGGCCCGATAGGGAGGTGCCGGGCAAACCTTTCTCGCTACATGGTGGGGGCTTTGTCGAGGATGTTTGCTACGACACGGGCCAGGGAAGACCCGAGCCTCCCGATCGGAACATCAAGATCGAGTTTCGCCAAGCCGGAAAGACGTGGGACCTCGCCACCGTAGATGCCCGTCCCAAGACGTACGACTTCGACGTGAAGCTTCGCGTCCCGCCTGACGCCCGGCCGGGGCGAGCAGTCGTTAGCGCCGCTGGCGAGTTGGGAACACCGGAGAGAAAGCTTCTGGTACTCGCCAAGGCAGGTCGGTAGGCACACCAAGCTAGCGCAACCCGCATTCATCAAAAGGTCGACAGAGCCCACACATCACGGCGAGCTTTCAAGCGGGTCGGTGTGACGGCACCGCTTCCGTGTCGCCAACTCTTGAAACCTCAACGCCTGAAACCTGAAAGCCTCCGAGGGAGGCGACCTGATGCCTGCAACCCCCGGGGTGAACGCCTTAACGATCTTACCTGGACTCGTACGTTCACGTACGGTATGTTTATTTGAAGGATGATGTTACGCGAGTGGTTTCGGGGCGTGGGCGCTGCGGCGCGCGCTAGGTTCCGGCGGAAGAGAACAGAAGAGGTGTCGGGCGCGCGTCCCTCTGAGGAGGGGACGGCGTCGTT
>CADCUW010000570.1 GCA_902805985.1 uncultured Rubrobacteraceae bacterium | reverse complement strand
GGTGGATACCCTCCCAATGCGGCGCAGTATACGCGCCGGCGGAACAACGGGATACGCCCAGGGCGCCCTTTGAGATCCGGGCCCCACCGGCCGATAACCTGTGCCAGGGGGCCTTCTCTCTAAGGAGACATCGTTGTACGAACCCTACCTGGCCGCGCTGGCGGATCTCTTCTACCCGCAGTGGTGCGTCTCGTGCGACCGGCGGGCCGGCGACGTCCTGGGCCGCCCATGCTTCGAGTCTCTGCCGTGGACGGGAAGCCCAACCTGCGAGCGCTGCGGCGTTCCGGCGGCGCTGGAGACCCCGGCCCGCGGCGCGTGCAAGAGCGTGGACTTCGCCTTCGAGACGGCCAGGGCACCCCTCCGCTACAAGGGCGTGGGGAAGGAGATCGTGCACGCCCTCAAGTACCGCGGGTACACGGCCGTCGTCGAGAAGCTCGCCGCGCCGCTGCTGGCCGAAGCGGTGGATGACCCCGGCAGATTCGACGCGGTCGTGCCGGTGCCGTTGCACAGGACCCGGCTCAACAAGCGCGGCTTCAACCAGGCCGCGCTGCTGGCGCGGGGGCTCGCCCGCCGGATAAACACGCCCGTTTCCGATACACTAGAAGTCGTGCGGAGCACCCGGGATCAGGTCGAGCTCTCGGCTGTGGAGAGGCGCCAAAACGTCGCAGGCGCCTACGCGGCCGGAACACGCACGCGGGGCAGGCTCCTCATCGTAGACGATGTCTTTACCACCGGCGCCACCACGAGCGCCTGCGCCGCGGCGCTACTCCGCGCCGGCGCCGCCGAAGTCCACGCCGTAACGCTGTGCAGGACATGCTAGGCATCAGGCTCAAGGCTTTGACGCTCAAGGCTTTGACGCTCAAGATCTTTCGTCGTGATCGGTGCCGGGTTCATCGAACCACCACGACGAGATTAGAGCGGCTGCGAGCAAGGGGAGCCGAAGGGCGCATCGGTCCGCGTACCAAGCGGCTTGCCTCAAGCATCGGACCTGGAGCCTACAGGAAGGGAGGAGCACCCACATGGACGTTTTGGTCAAGGGGCGGAACATCCTCGTGACGCCGGCGCTGGAGCGCTACGCGCTGGAGAAGGTCGAGCGGGTGAGCAAGTTCTTCGATTCCGAGCGGAGCGACTCGCGGGCCGAGGTGGAGTTGGTCCACGCGCGCAACCGCTCCGTGGTGGACGCCGAGGTAGCCGAGGCGACGCTGTTCATCAACGGGACCGTGCTCAAGGCGACCGAGGCCTCCGAGGACATGTACGCGTCCATAGACGGGATGGCGGATAAGCTGGAGCGGCAGGTCCGGAAATATCGGGAGCGTCAGATCGACCGCTGGCAGGGACAGACCAAGAACGTCCCGGCGCCCCCCGAAGAGCCGATCACGCCAGAAGAAGAGGCGAACCTCGAGGCGCGGATAGTGAGGACCAAGCAGTTCCAGATGAAGCCGATGGGGGCCGAGGAGGCCGTGCTCCAGATGGACCTTCTCGACCACGACTTCTACGTCTTCACGAGCGCCGAGAGCGGGGACATCAACGTGGTGTACCGGCGCCGGGACGGCAACTACGGCCTCATAGAGCCCGCGAGGTAGGTTCTGAGGTTCTGAGGGATGCGTGGTCGGGGACTGGTTGCCGCCCCGCGCCCCTCGGGCCTGGACGCTGCGGCGTAGAGCCTCCTCTATCTCTCGGTATTCGTGTGATCTGCTGTAAACTATTGCGCGGAGCGGTTCGCCGGAAGGCGGGCCGGCGCATACTGGTTCTGATCTAGGTTGGTGTTCCCAAGTGGCTAATCTGCTGACGAAAATCTTGAGGATGGGCGAGGGCCGCAAGGTCAAGGTCCTCCAGCAACGCGTGGGCTCCGTGACGGCCCTTGAGCCCGAGGTCGAGAAGCTCTCAGACGATGAGCTGCGGGCGAAGACCGACGAGTTCCGCGGGAGGCTGGCCGAGGGCGAGACCCTCGACGGCATCCTGCCAGAGGCCTTCGCCGTCGTGCGGGAGGCCTCGAGGCGAACCCTCGGGATGCGGCCCTTCGACGTTCAGGTAATGGGCGGCATAGCGCTGCACGAGGGCAAGATCTCCGAGATGAAGACCGGCGAGGGCAAGACGCTCGCCGCGACCATGCCCGTCTACCTCAACGCTCTGTCGGGCAAGGGCGCCCACGTCGTCACCGTCAACGACTACCTGGCCCGCCGCGATGCGGAGTGGATGGGCGAGGTCTACTCCTTCCTCGGCCTCACGGTCGGCCTCGTCCAGGAGGGTCTGAACTTCGACGAGCGCAAAGAGGCGTACGCCGCGGACATCACCTACGGCACCAACGCCCAGTTTGGCTTCGATTACCTCAGGGACAACATCGCCACTTCGACCAACCAGCTCGTCCAGCGCGAGCTCAACTACGCCATCGTGGACGAGGTCGACTCCATCCTCATAGACGAGGCGCGTACCCCGCTCATCATCTCCGGGATGCCGGAGAGCGCCGCGGACATCTACTACCGCTTCGCCGCCATCATGCCGCGCCTCAAGGCCGGCGAGGACTACGAGGTGGACGAGAAGAAGCGCCAGGTCGCCCCGTCGGAGAGCGGGGTCGAGAAGGTAGAGAACGCCTTAGGCGTGGAGAACCTCTACGACGACGTAAACACCAACCTCGTCAACCACCTCAACCAGGCCCTGAGGGCGCAGACGCTCTTTCACAAGGACAAGGAGTACATCGTCCAGGACGGGCAGGTCTTTATCGTGGACGAGTTTACCGGGCGCGTCTTGGAGGGGCGGCGGTACTCTGAGGGGCTTCACCAGGCCATCGAGGCCAAGGAGGGGGTCCAGATCCGGGAGGAGAACCAGACCGTCGCGACGGTGACGATCCAGAACTTCTTCAGGATGTACGACAAGCTCGCCGGCATGACGGGTACGGCCGCCA
>CADCUW010000569.1 GCA_902805985.1 uncultured Rubrobacteraceae bacterium | reverse complement strand
CCTCCTCTGGCAGCTCAACGACTGCTGGCCCGTCCTCTCCTGGAGCATCCTCGACCACAACGGCTTCGGCAAGGCCGGCTACTTCTACGCCAAACGCGCCTACTCGCCCGTCCTCGCCTCGTTCGGGAGATCGGACGACGGCGGTGTCGAACTGTGGATCACGAACGACACCCTCTCCGCCGCGGAAGACACCGCCACGGTGCGCCTGGCGAACTTCGAGGGCGAGGTCTCCTGGGAAGAGACGTTGCCGGTACACGTGCCCGCGAACGGCAGCATCCCCGTCGCGCGCTGGGACGCCGCCCGGGTCGGGGGAGATCCCGGCACCTACCTCTCCGTCTCGTCCTCGCGGGCGACGTTCCCGAAGAACCGGCACTTCTTCGCGGCCATCAAGGACCTACGGCGCGAGCCGGCGGAGCCGGGGCTCGAGGTCGCGCAGGTCGGGGAAGGTGAGCTGCGAATGAGCCTGCGGGCCGCGTCGTACGCCTATTTCGTGCATTTGTCCGCGGGCGATGCGGCCGTGAGCTTCAGCGACAACTACTTCGACCTGGAACCGCGAGAAGAACGGACGATCGCCGTAACCAACGAGCGGGGCACACTAAGGTCCGACATGATCGAATTGGGTTGGCGTTGACCAAACCCCGTTGCACCCGCGTGCCGCGAGGGTGGCGGAGATCCGCGTAAGCGCTCGCCCGTGGTTGGCGGTCGCCCCGAACTGGCCGCGAACGGGGTGGAAGGGACCATCTCCCAGGGCGTCCGCGGGTGCGCTTTGCGACGCTCGCGCTACGTCGGGATGGCGAAGACCCACCTGCAGCACGTCATAACGGCGGTGGCGATGAACGTGGTGAGGCTGCTGGCGTGGTTCGCCGGGGTGCCGAAGGCCCAAACCCGCCTTTCGGCCTTCGCGAGGTTGGCGTCGGGGGCTTGCTGATCGGGCCCGCGCCCGAATTCGCCAACAGCATCAATCATGTGATGACCCCGATACAGTGAACCGCTACCGTACAGAACACCCGGTTCGGTGTCTTCACCCGCTGTTCTGGCGCTCGACCGTCCCGGGCATTTGTGTCAGCCGGCCGTAGCGGTGAGCGGAACTCCCATCTGCGAAAGGAGCCTTCCATGACGCCTCCCCTGGTCCGACCCATCCCCGCCGGCTTAACCCTCGCCGAGAAGGTGCTGCTGCTCGCGATGGCGGTCTCCCTCGTCCACCACGTCGACCACGTCCTTCGCCGCGACCACAGCGGCTGGCCTTTCACCCCGGACGTGACCCCGTTTACCTATAGCCTGGTCGCCTACCCGGTGCTGATTGCGGTGCTCCTCCTGCGGTCGCGGCCGTGGCTCCGGGTCGGGCGTTGCCTTGTATGCCCCGCGACGTCGCCGGAGCGATCCGAGGGCCTTCGGGGCGTCGCTCTATGCGAGATCTTGGATGCGGAGTTCGGGGAACGCCCCAACTACGCAATCCTGCCCGCACGAGGTGACCTTCGTGCAGGTGCCCTGCGGCCGTCCTCTTTTCCCGCTCGCCGCGCCGGCCGTGGCGCGCTGCGGTCGAAGGGCCGGCGTGACCGGCGACCTGCCGGGCCATCGAGACGTCCCCGCGGTGGGCCGGCGGGCGCCGTGTAGTATCTTGTACGGGCCGACAACTATCTAAACAGACGCACCGCGGGAGAGGGCGATGGGCGACGGAAGGGAGCACGTCTCGGAGAGGTTCCTCAGGCTGCTGGCGCTCTACCGCAAGCCCGACGGCTCCGAGTGGGGCGGGCAGGACATCGAGAACGCCACCGGTGGGGCGGTGACGCGCTCCTACGTGGCCAACCTCAAGCAGGGGCGCATAGAGAACCCCGGCCTCGCCAAGCTCGAGGCCATCTCCGAGGCGATGGGCTTCCCGCCGGCGCTCTGGTTCGGGGAGGCCGCCGAGGAAGGCCGCGCCCCGGACGAGGCCGTGCTGGCCGCCCTGAAGGACGAGACCGTGAGGTCGATACTAGAGGAGGCCCTTGGGCTCCGCCCGAAGGACAGGCGGATGCTGCTGGGCATAGCGCGCCAGATCTCCCCCGCGGCTTCCCCGAAAGCGACGCGGGCGAGGGGAGGCGGCTCCTGAAACCGGACGAGGTGCGGCGGGAGATAATGCGCCTGGAGGACGAGCGCCTGCGGATCGCGCCCGAGGTCACGGGCGGCGACCGGGAAGCCTTCGAGGAGGACAGGCGCCTGGAGCGGCGCATCATGGAGCTGGCCGGCACGGACAGGGGGGCCCGAGCCGACGAGCTGAGGGAGGCGTGGCGCAAGAACCACCCGGGAGGGGACCGATGAGGACCGGGGCGAAGTGGTCGTGCACTTCTCCTTCGGGGAGCGCCCGGCCGAGGACGAGCCCCGGGAAGGGTCCGCGGGGCTAGCGGTCCGCGTGGCCCTCGCTGAAGAACCAGCCCCCCGGGTGCTCCCTCTCGGCCACGCGCGAAGCCAGCACGCGCACGAGCGCCGAGACGTGCCCGGCGCAGGTCTGGCGATCCGTCTGCGTGAGGCCGGGCAGCTCGTAGAACAGGCGGCCGGCCTCGTCGAGGTGGCGGAGGATGCGGGCCTCCTGCTCGGTGGCCCCGGTCTTCTGGACCCTCTCCGGGATATCCCTCGCGTCCCCTTCCAAGGCGCCTCCTTGTGGTCTCCGAACAGCGAACAGACTATACCCTCCTGAGGGGGGCCCAGGGTACGTATACCGGGATACGATCGGCTCGGCGGCCTCGCGATAGAAAGGGGACCCGGCCCGGGGCGCTACCGATCCCCCTCCTGCGCCTCGGGCCGCTCCACGAGCGGGCGCGGGCTCAAGGTGCGATCGGGATGCCGGAGGTTTTGCGCCCCGTCCGGGTTGGTAGATACAATCCTCGGGAACCTCGCGGAACCAAAGGGAAGTAGGTAACGGATGCTTACGGTGACGATGCCCGCGGAGCTTCTCGATTACGGACTCCTGAGCGGGCTGCGGGCGCAGAGCGAGATCTCGGAGCTGTGCTCGACGAGATCTATGGCGAGGGACCGAGCTAAACACCAGGGCGACGCGCCGAGCGACCGTCCCGCGAGAGGTCTCGGGCGCGGCCAGCGCGCGTAGGTTCGCATACTATGCGATTCTGCTCGCGCGAGGTTGGCCTCTGAGCGCCTCGGCCGGGCCGCCCAAGGGTGTAGCACCCCCTATTTTTGGGGCTGGTTGCCGAAGTGGGGGACGTGCAGGTGGCTCGCTGCGTTACGCATCGCCCTCTCGCCGCGCCGGTCGTAGCGGGCTGTTGTGGCGGGGTCCGCGTGGCCTGCGAGCTTCTGCGCCACCGAGAGGTCGCCCACCGCGTCGAGGAGGTCGCCGACGAAGGTCTTGCGGAAGTCGTGGGGCGAGATCTCCTTGACGTTCGCCTCCCTGTGACGCCGCTTGACCATCTTGTAGACGGCCTGGTCCGAGAGCGAGGCCTTCTTCTCCCCGTAAGGGTCCGAGTGCTCGACCCGCCCGTCCTTCCTCACGGGCAGGAAGAGGGGGTCTGCCGCTTCGCCGCTCCCCCGAAGTTCCAGCCACCGGCCCAGCAGCAGGTCGGCGCCGCCCTCGGCGTAGACCGGCCTCTCCTTGTTGCCCTTCCCGCGCACGCGCAGCGTGCCCGTCTCGGCCTCGTAATCCCAGAGCCTGAGCGAGGCGAGCTCTGTCCGGCGGAGGCCGCCCACGTAGAGCAGCGCGAGCATGGCCGCGTCCCTGACCCCGCGGGCGCGCATCTTCGGGTCCTCGGCCTCCCTCGCGCAGACGGCGAAGAGCGCGGAGAGCTCGCCGCGCGGTATCGAGCGCCCCGGCGGGAGGCGGTTGCCGCGGACCGGGGCGACGTCGGAGGCCCGGTCGCGCTCGTCGGCCGTCATGAGGCCGAGCCGGAAGCAGGCCTTCAGGACGCCCTTCATGGCGGAGAGCATCTTGTTGGCCGTGGAGGGGGCGTACCTCGCGGCGAGGTGGCCGCGGATGACGGCCGTGTGGGTGCCGGTGAGCCGCCACCAGGGGAACTCGAGCGCCGCGAGCCGGCCGCCTGAGGAGACCCTGGCGATCTCCTCCAGCGAGCCGCGCATGGTGCGCCTGGACCCCTCGGAGAGCCTCGCCAGGTACGAGAGGACCGGGTTTTCCTCCCCTACGAGAACCTCGTCGGTCGGCGCGAGCGCCAACACGGGGGCCGGCAAGCCCGGAGGGTGCGTGACCTCCGGCACCGCCCGAAGGGCGGTGGCGGCGGGCTCAAGCAGATCGTCGCGCGGCCCCGTGGTAACGGCGTCGCTCGCGGAGTTCCCGCTCACGGCAGGCGCGTCGCCTTCCCCGCCGGGGCCGACCGGATCCTTTCGAGGCTGCCCTCCACGATCGGGGCGGTGTCGGCCAGGCGCGTGCTGCGGGCGGCCAGCGACACGACCGCCACCGAGCGGCGCGAGAGGTTCTGCTGGCGGGGGATGCCCCTGTCGACGGTGATTAGGGCGTCGAAGCCCGCCTCCTCCATCAGCGCCAAAAGCTCGCCGTTCTTCTTGCCCTTCCAGCCCCGCCCGGCGACCGTCTCCACCTCAAAGCCCTCCCCGAAGGACCTACGCAGACGCCAGTCCAGCTGCTCATCGAGGAGAACCCGCAAGACCCGCGGCCTCCTCGACGGCCCCCGGGGTCATCTTGAGGTAGGCCACCGCCTGCTCACGGCTCACCGTCGGGATCGCCTCCAGGAACTCGTCCAGCGAGTCCCCGGCGGCCAGGTAGTCCACCAAGACCTCGACAGGCACCCGGGTGCCGGCGAACACCAGCGCCCCGTTCATCACCTCGGGGTCACGCGACACTATCTCCGTCGCCTCCATCTTTTACACCTCTGCTCCGTCGTCGGGGGCACGCGGCGTAATGCTAGCATAGGCTTTTCGGTTCCGAGAACGCTGATTCTCATAACCTAAATCTTCGACGGAGAAAGGCTGTGGGTCAAGGTGTTTGTTGGGTGCGCGAAGGAGACCGCCCGCTCGACATCTGCGCGGTCCCGTCGGAACGCTCCGTCGGGCGCTTCGGTCGAACGTTTCGGTCGAACGCTTCGGTCGGATGCCGCCGGCGTTCGGGGCCTCACCGGATGGTCCGCACGTCGAGACCCGCCTGCTTGAGTTTCGTCCAGTCGTGGTCGGCGGGGACAGCCGGTACCCCCAAACGTTTGGGCGCCGGAAGCGCCGTTTATTGCGCTCCGATGCCGGCTCACCCCCCGGCGTCGACGAGACGATCTTTGACCTCGGCCACGTAGTGGGTGCCGTCAGAGCGCGGCTGCTCATCGAGCTTCAGCAGCGCCGGCCTAGAGAGCAGTAGCAATAGAACCCTTCTCGGCACTTCGCCTCGTGGGCTCGGGGCCCATCGGCGCCAAGCGGCTCGGACCTTTGCGCACCCTTAACGCGACGTTCCGCGCTCGTTAACAACGCGCTAGGGCCGGGGTGTTAAGGTCCGGGTAACCGCGGGGTCCGGCCGGGGCATTCCCCCTCCGCCCCGGCCGGACCTACGCCGCCGAGGAGCACGGATGTACGAGCAGATAACCGTGGAGGTCGACAGGGGTCACGGCGACGGTGCCTATAGCTCGACCCTCATCAACTTCACTGGACGCCTGCTCGAAACCCTCGAAGAGGACCAAACCAGCATGACGCTCTACGAGTGGGCGGACGCGGGCCGCCCGGTCTACCTGGTCCACGTCGAGGAGGGCGAGCCGGGGCGGCTCCCCCGACGCACCCTCTACCCGTTCGTCAACACCCACTCGGCCGGGGCCGCCCCCACGAAGGGGTACACCGCCAAGGAGGTCTCCCGGGCCTACCCGGAGTTCGCCGACGGGGGGTTCGGGTGGTCGCCGCGCCGCGCGTGATCCCAGAGCCCTCGGTCCTTCCCCTTGCCCCCGTTGAGCCAACCTCGTAGTAGGCGTGCTCTTCTGACGTGGTCTTGAGCCTCGCGGACAGAGGTCAAGCGGGACGGGGCAACGGCGGGCGCGGAGCTTCGTCGGCGCTTCGCTTGCCGCCGTCTTAACCAGGCCGGGCTCTTCGTGGCCCTCGCGATGGCCGCGGCCGTGTTCTTGGCCCAGTGCTCGGGTCCGTGTCATATGCCGCAAACTAGCGGCGTCTAATTCGATCGGCCCCGCGTCGGAGTGGACGTTTTGCTACCGTTTGCACCCGTTCATAACCGCTCGCGCACGCCCCCGGTCCTGCGCGCCGGCTTGCTTTCCGGAAGGCTGCGTCGCTACCCTCTTCCGACGTGCCGTCATCCGTTCTTCGACGGCCGGCGGGATGCGTGGTGGTTCCCGTGTGGGGGCCGGAGGCCAGTGCGGGGCTTCGGGCCCAGGTCGCCCTGTCGTCTGTTGGTGCAGGTTACTGCTGCTCGTCGGCGAGGACTGGGGCGAGCAGGTCTCCGACGCTGGACTCCGATACCTGCTCCGCGGGCCGGGAGAGGTAGAACTCGGCGTGGTAGCTGCCGTCTTCCTCTTTCCCTTCGGTATCGACGCCCATGCCCCGCAGCTCCCGGCACACGTACTCCCGTTCGGTGTCGTCCGCGAAGGAGCGCTGCTCGAAGGTGCGGCCTTCGAGCTTCTCGGTCACGAGCCCGTAACCGTCGAGGACCCCGGAGATCTCCTCGTAGGACACCCACCGCAGGGCAAGCACCGCCACCCACGGGGGAGATCCCCCATCCACGCAGCCTAAGAGCGCGTCGAAGGTGCGCTCCGAGATGTACCCGATACCCCCGGAGACGGTAAAGAGGTCGGCGCCGGAAACCGCCCGCCGCAGCGTCTCCGAGGGTCGGTCTTTCTCCAGGTCCTCGGTCGCCCCCGCGTCCAGCAGCCCCGCCCGCAGCGCGTAGGAGACGGCATTCTCCGCCACGTCCAGGCCGGTGACCCGTGGGGCGGCCTCCCTCGCGCGCCCGGCGTAGTACGCGGCGTCGCCCTTTGCCAGCTCGTCGGTGGAGAGCGATCCGAGCTCCTCCGAGCAGTAGCGCTCGTAGAGGTCGTCCAGGGTGAGGTCGTGCTTGAGCAACGCAGCGTTTATGCCGTAGGAGCAGCAGATGTCCACGACGTTCACGGGATCTTCGCCCGCCTCTCGCCGCCGCTCGACGAGCGCGCCGAACAACCGCTGCCCGTGGTCGGGGATCCTGTAGTCCATAATTCCCAAAGTCTTGAAGTATTCCCTCGGGTCCTGCCGATCGTAGATGTGCCCGAAGCTCGCCTTCCCGGACTTCTCGTGCACGTTCCTCCTATCGGTGACTTCCAGCGGCGGGAGACCGCCCTGAAGTAACCTGGATGTAACACTTGGGCGCGGGCATGCGCGTGTTTCTTTGGCAAACACCGGCCGTACGCATATCCGGTTCTCTTCAAAGCATGATCACGAGTATATGGGAGCCCGATCCCGGATGCAAACCTCGTCGCAAGCCGGGCGTGCCCGGCGCCCGGCCGTGAGCGGTTTTTCCTTCCCTCGCCTCTTCATCACCGGGGAGGGATGGCGGGTGACGTAGGGGACCTTGAGGTGCCGGTTCTATTCCTGGGTAAACGGAGAGCCGCACGAAGTAGGTCGACGTGAAGTCCCACGACCTCAGGCACGCCTTCGGCACCCGGTACCTGAAGGAGGACCCCGGACAGCTTAGGTAGATCGCCGAACCCATGGACCACTTCGACCTCTGGCAGGTGAGGAGATACGCCCAGTCGGACGCCGAGCGGGCGGGGGCGGCGAAACTCTAGCCGCTAGTTTGCGGCATATGACACGGACCCGAGCCTTACCCTGTCTGTGCGCCCGTCGCGTAGCATACGGCGGCGTCCCGACGGCCGGGGATGGCTCGACCCGAGTCGCCATCGCCATCACGGGAGTGGCTACCAGTGCATCGCCCCCCGGTCCGTCGGCGGAGGTCCCCGAAGACCGCTGAATCAGGATCCGCGAGACAATCGCTTCGTAAGGCTGTGACGGGCGGGGGCATCCGAGGGCGCGGCAACGGACGTGCGTTCGGAAGGGAGGCGAAAGCTGTGCATTGGGTGGGGTTCGACGTCGGGAAGGTGTTCCACTGGGTCTGCGTGCTCGACGGCGAGGGCGAGGTAGTGCTCTCCAGGAAGGTCGAGGCCACGGAGGAGAGGATGGAGGAGGTCCTCTCTGAGATAGCCGAGCTCGGGGAAACGACCGAGCGCGTAGTGGGCATAGACATCCTCGGAGGACCGGCTACCATGCTCGAGGCGCTGCTGCTGGAGCGCAGGGAGCGGGTACGCTACGTTTCCGGCACCGCCGTGAACAAGCTCAGGGAAGCCTACGCCGGCGGGGAGAACAAGAGCGACCCGAAAGACGCCTTCGTCATCGCCGACCAGCTCAGGATGCGCTGGCGCTCGCTTCCGGAGGTCGCGGTGAGAAGAGAACACCTCGCCGAGCTCAGGGTGCTGGTCGGCCACCGCAGGGACCTCGTGCAAGAGCAGGTACGGCGCACGACCCGGCTCAGGGCTATGCTCGGCGAGGTGTTCCCGGGCCTCGAAAGCGCGCTGGACTGGAGGAAGGAGGGCCCGCTGCTCGCGGTCACGAAGGTAGCCACCCCGGCCGCCGCGCGCAGGCTGGGAGAGGCGCGCCTGGCGCGGTGGCTGAAGGCGCGGGGCGCCCTCAAAGCAAGCACCCTGGCCGAGAGGATCGTGTCGGCGGCGAAGTCCCAGAGGCGGGAGATGCCCGCCGCCGAGGTGAAGGCCGCGCTCGTCGCGGAGCTTGCATCCGAGATCCTCAGGACCAGGGATCGCCTCCGCGAGCTCGACGGGCGCCTGGAGGAACTCGTAGAAGCGGACCCGAGCGGGGAGGTCGTCAGGAGCCTGCCCGGGATGGGGCTCGTCCTCACCGCGGAGTTCCTGGCCGAGGCGGGCGACGTCTCGCACTTCGTCTCGGCCGATCGGCTGGCCGCGGCCGCCGGGATCGTGCCGGTGTTGAGGGCGTCGGGCGGCGTCTCCTACCAGCGCAGGGGGCGTAGGGGCAACCGGGTCCTAAAGCGCATCTTCTACAGATCGGCGTTCAGCGCGATTTCCTGCCACGGGCCCAGCCGGGACTACTACCGACGAAAGCGCACCGAGGGCAAGACCGCCCAGCAGGCGGTGATCGCCCTGGCCCGTCGCCGGGTCAACGTCTTGTGGGCGATGCTCAGGGACGGGGCCGTCTACGAGGGTAGGACTACCACGGCGGCTTGAACAAAGCGTCAGGATGCACTGGGCCGGTCAGCGGGGCCGGGTTCTCCGGCTTGGGGAGCTCGGTCGTGCGGACGGTGGTCCAGAAACCCCGCCCCTCGCTCGACCCCTCGATCCTCATCTGGATGGGCTTGCGCGGCCCGAAGGGGGTCTCGTGGAAGACGCCGGGCGCGTCCCACGTCCCGAGGAAGAAGTCGAGCTCGCGCATGCGCTCGTCGGGTTGCGGGGTGACGGGCGATCCGGTGGCGGTGCTCGTGTCGTCGGACATCTTGGAACCTCCCTGGCTATGGCCGGTTATTATTGACATGTCAGCAATATCTGGTATATTGCTGACATGTCAATAAAAAAGATGACCGAGCGGCAACTCCGGGTCTGGCAGAACTTCGTCGTGCTCGCCGAGACGATAGATCGCGAGGTGGGCCGCGACCTGTGGGACGACGCCGGGCTCACCAAGTCCGAGTTCACCGTGCTCGCCGAGCTGTCCTCTCAGTCCCGGGGCGGGATGCGACCGTCGCAGTGCGCGCGGGCCATCGACTGGGACACGAGCCGTCTCTCCCACATGCTGCGCCGGATGGAGAAGCGGAGGCTCGTCTCCCGGGGCAAGAGCGACGGTTCCGACGGGAGGGCCGCCGAGATCGTGTTGACCAAGGAGGGTCGGTCCGCCTACCGGCGTGCCCTGGGCCCCCACCTGGGTTCGGCCAAACGGTGGTTCGCCGACGCCCTCGACGAGGATCGCCTCGCGGCCCTCGACGACGCGCTCGGCGCGCTCCTCGGACACGTCCAGAGGACGGCGGGGCGCTCTGCTCCGCCGTCCCGCGGGATCGCGCGGCGCACGCCCGTTGACGAAACCCAGGGGCCACCGGCCCGCAAACCGGAGGAAGTATCATGACGGACACGATCACGGCCCCCGCGTGGGCGCAGCGCAGCACCGATCTCTCCGGCAAGACCGTCCTCGTTGTCGGCGGCGCGGGGGGCGTCGGGGAGGGCGTCACCCAGGCGCTGCTTGCCGGCGGGGCCACCGTTATCGCCACGGCCCGCACCTGGGCCAAACTCGACGACCTGGCCGACCGCGTCGACGACCCGCACCTTCTCGTGCGCCCCCTCGACGTTATGAGCGATGATCTCGGAAAGGACGTCGGGGAGCTGCTTGACGAGCACGGCCCCCTCGACGGCGCCGCGGTCCTGATCGCCGACTGGGGGGCGCAGGGCCGCAAGAACCTGCTCGACCACACCGACGAAGAGTTGGAAGCGCTCGTAGCGGCCAAC
>CADCUW010000568.1 GCA_902805985.1 uncultured Rubrobacteraceae bacterium | reverse complement strand
CACACGGCCCCCGTCACCGTGAGCAGGCTGATCTCGGAGTGCAGCCGCAGCCTGCGGACGATCGCGCCGATCGCCCCAAGCGTAAGGAGCAGGCTGGTGAGCGCGAGGTACCCGCCGGCGGACCGAGCGTCTTGCGTGAGGGCGATCAGGACGCTCGCACCGACGCCGAGCGCGGCGACGCCCCACCAAACGCGCACGGCCCTCGCCCGCGCGCCCGAGGCCCGCATGGCGATGGCGAGCACGGCGGCCAGCAGCACGGTGGTCAGGAGCACGGCCCAAGGCCCTCCGGGCGCGGCGATGGAGAAGAAAACAGCGACGAGGAGCAGGCCCAGGACCGCCCCGAAGCGGCCCTCGACCCCGGCGCGCTCGCGTGCGGTTAGGTGGCCGGTCGGCCCCGGCGGGCGTCGCCCGTCATCCACCGAGACGCCCCTTCCCAAGTCCTAGGTTCGGCCGGCTGCAAGGCCCAAAAACAAGTTCCAGAAGAGGACTCACGCACCCATGATGGCGCACCGGCCGGCGCCCGCGCAACGTCTCCAAGAGACCGAAGACCTCTGGGTGCGAACTTCTTAGGGCGCTAGCCTCAACCTTCAACGCTTGCGCAGCAACCGTGCAGCAACCAACTAGGCCCAAAGCACCTCGGCGGCGACCGCGACCCTCCCGCACGACTATCCTCACCGCGAGCGTCAGCCGCAGCCCCCGCACGAGAAGGCCTCCGACAGATCGTTTGACCGCAATCCTGCTCCGGCGAGACGAATGATTCTCCATCAAAAGGGCTTATCTAAGCCCGATCTCGAAGTGGGCGATGCTGGGCTCGAACCAGCGACCTCCTCCTTGTAAGGAAGCGCAACACTTTTCCAGGGATTCCCGCAGGCTACAAATTTCCTGCAAATTGGCCCATTTCTAGGCAGAGATTTTTCTCGGCTTTCAGCAGTTTCGTTCGGGTCGCTGCACGGTTGCTGCACAGATACGCGACGGTTACACAGCAGCATCCCCCCTAAGCAGCAAAACCATCCCGACTGTGCTTACCGATTCCGTACTGCACGAGCGTAGCTTACGTATCCAACTTGCATCACGGCGCATGTTTATCCAGCTCCACCACATGTGGTGACGAAGGTCCACGGCGGATGATCAGGCTTCATGCCTCTCCCCCTCCTGAACCACAGACTATTCACAAAGTCGCATACGGACTTCGGAGAACTCCCCTTCCGAAACTGTTTGGAAAAGCGAAACGGCCACAAAATCGGGACTCCGGGGGCCGCCAAGAAGGTACTTAGGGGCCTCGATCGGCCGCTTCTTGGCGCCGAAGACGCTCGGTTGAGATGCCTTCGCCCCTTTTCCAAACAGTTTCTCCACGCACTCCGGTGAATAGGCGGCGCCGCGCCAAGCGGGGTCAGGTTTTGGGGCGTCGGGCCAGCATGATCCCCCGGCTCACCATCAGCGGGTTGGGGGGCGGCGAGACCGTGCGTAGGACCTCGAAGCCCGCCCCTTCCACCTGCTCCCGCAGTTCCTCGACGCCCAGCACGGGCACGCCCCATCCCCCGTAGGCCAAGCGGTCCAGCGCGTAGGAGCGCCCGGTGGGCTCACGGAGCGCCTCCGCGGACCCCGGCGGTTCACCGAACATCGTCGCGAGGAGGTACCCGTCGGGCTTGAGGGCCCGCCACGCCGCCGCCAGCACCTCCCCGCGGCCCTCCGCGGGGAAGAACTGCTGGCTCCAGTTCGCCGAGTCGAAGGAGGCCTCCTCGTCGAGGTCGCGGGCGTCGGCGTGGCGCAGTTCCACCCGGTCGTCCACCCCCAACTCCCGCGCCCTGCGTCGGGCTATCGCTATGGCGCCCCCGTCGATCTCGACGCCCACGGCGCTCAGCCTCGGGATGGTGGCCAGCAGGCTCAGGAGCGCGTTGGCCGCCCCGCAGCCTATCTCCAGGTGCCGCGCTCCCCCTTCCCAAAGGCCGTACAGTTCGGGCGCCATGCCGGCCAGGGCCGACGCCCAGAGGGCCCGGGCGGTGGGAGAGGAGGGCCGCATGCCGACGCCCAGGGCCATCGCCGAGGCGTCCTCCGAGGTGAGCTCTGTGAAGGCGGCGTCTTGGGACGAGGCGGCGGACTCGAGCGCCCGCCCCAGGACCCGCTCCTTGGCCAGCAGGTCCGGAAGCGACTGAAGGGCGTCGGGGGAGGCGAGCGCCGCGTAGTCCTCGGAGAGCCGGTACGATTCGCCGTCCCGTTCGAAGACGCCGTGGGCCTCGAGGGCCAGGCACACGTCCGCCACGCGCGGCCCTTCGACGCCGGTGGCGGCGGATATCTCCCCCACCGTGCTCGGCGTGCGGGCGGCGTCGAAGATGCCCGAGGAGATTGCGGCGCGCAGCAGGGCGAGCGCCCGCGCCCCCGAGATCCACTCGTTCAGCGTCCGACTGGCCGCCCCGTAGGCGAGCAGTTCCCGTCGGAGGGCCTCCCGGCCCGCGGCGGTCTCGCGATCCTGGTCCACCCCTGCCTCCCCCGCGCACGGCACGCAACGGGGGCATCGTAATCCGCAACGGAGCCCGGCGCATCTTGTGGAGGGACGATCTTCCTACGCCCAAAGTCCGCAGAACGCCCCTTCCACGCACCTCGGTGAATAGGGGCAACAAGGGCCGCGCCGCTCTTGCTGGTGTGCACCGGCGCGGCCCGGAGGATCGTACCGGAAGGGCGCGGCGGGCCTCTGTTGGCGGTATCCTCTCCTCCCATAGAATCCGGACGGTTCGGGGGAGGCGCGGTGAGGGTCGGTTCGATAGTCATCCGGTGCTACGAGTTCGACCGGATGCTGGCGTTCTGGAGCGAGGCGCTCGGCTACGGACCCAGAGAGCCCGCGGAGGATGGCTGGGTGGTGCTCCGCGACCCGGAAGGCGCGGGCCCCAACCTGTCCCTGGAGCGGGTCCCGCGACCGTTCGA
>CADCUW010000567.1 GCA_902805985.1 uncultured Rubrobacteraceae bacterium | reverse complement strand
ATGCTCGACACAGGGGTGACGGTGGGGGAGATCCGGGGCCTCCTCAGAAGCGACGTGGACCTCACGGCCGCCCAGGTCCAGCTCGGTGGCCCCGGCTCCCACCTCGCCCCCCGCGCCCGCCGCCTCTCCGCCGAGACAGTCGAAGCCATCCGGCGCTACCTGACGATGCGCAATGACGAGACGCCCGAGCTCATCGTTGGCCGAGCAGCCCGGCCCGTGACCACCTCCAAGTCGCTCCAGAACGCGATCTGGAAGAGGTGCGACGCGGTAGGCATGTGGCGCGTCTCGCCCATGGTCCTGCGCCACACCTTCGCCATCCGGCTCCTCCGCCGCGGCGGCACCCTCAACGAGCTGAAAGAAGCCCTCGGCGTGCGGGACACCTCGAACATTGGCGTCTATAAAAAGTTTGTGTAGGTCCGTTTCTCGCAACGCCCCACAGGCCGGACCGTCCGCCGACAACGCTTTCGTGCCTTGGTCCAATGCCCTTCACAATCCTCGTTCGCTCCTGCCCCTGATTTTCTTAGAGGACTAGCAATTCCCGCGGACTGTAACCAAATAGGGCCCCGCGTCGTCCAAGCATTCAGCACAGACAACAGCGACACGTAGCAGACCAAAATCTAGATCACCCGCAGGTGTGCGGGCGCGTGAGGCATGGCACAATGGTCGAAGGTCGGTTTTGGGATAGCAACTGGGGGGTCCTCGGGTGGCATCGGAAAGCTCCAATCAGGCGACGGAGTCGCATCAAGGCGAGCAGCAGGAGCAAGAGGATCAGCAGAACCAGCAGGTCGATGGTCAATCTCGGCAGGACCGGAGGCAGCAGGCGTACGATTACGACGACATAAAGGACAACGCTCCGGTTAGGAAGAACGACCCGCGCACCTCCGTCCAGAAGACCGAAGAGTACCGGTTCGCGAACAATATACCCGGTGACCAGACGATCCCGGAGAAGGCCTACGCGGACTACGTACTGGAGTACGACGACGACGACGCCGTGATGAACGGCAAGATCCCCGACGTGCTGCTCGACGTGCCGGTCGTGAAGGTCGACGAGATCAACTTCGAGCTCAACGACCTGCGGGCGAAGGTCAACCTCTTCGCCAAGGTGCTCGACCTGGTGGAGCTATCGGTCGGGGTCGACTTGTATCTCGGCCGGGTAAAGCTCGTCATAACAGGCGTGGAGGCGCAGGCGCTCCTCAAGGTCCGGCTCGACAACGTGACCGCTATCATAGACCGCGTGCTCACGACCATAGACCGCAACCCTCAGATCATAGAGAAGCTCGTCGACAGCGTGGGCTCCGCGGTCGAAGACGTCGGCCGTGGCGCGGGCTCCGCCGTGGAAGATGTTGGTGAAGGCGCGGGTCAGTTGGTAGGCGAAGGGGTCAACTCGGCTGTGGAGGATATCGGCTCGGGCGCTGGCGAACTTGTGGGCGATGGTCTTAACTCTGCGGTCGAGGATATCGGATCTGGTGCTGGTGACCTGGTTGGTGAGGGAGCCAACCAAGCGGTCGCCGACATCGGTGCGGGTGCTGGCTCCGCCGTCGAGGACGTGGGCGAAGGTGCCGGTCGGCTCGTCGGCGAGGGAGCCAACCAAGCCGTCGCGGATATCGGATCCGGAGCAGGATCTGCGGTCGAAGACGTAGGGTCCGGGGCTGGCTCTGCGGTAGAGGACGTGGGCGCGGGGACCGGCGCTGCGGTGGAGGAGGTTGGTCAAGGCGCAGGGTCGGCGGTCGAGGACGTAGGCGAAGGTGCTGGCTCTGCGGTGGAGGACGTCGGTGCGGGTGCAGGTTCCGCCGTCGAGGACGTGGGTGAAGGCGCAGGAGAGGCCGTGGAGAGCACTGGAGAAGCCGTCGAAGACGTGGGCGAAGGTGCAGGAGAAGCCGTCGAAAGCACGGGCGAGGCCGTTGAGGACGTCGGCTCTGGTGCTGGGGAAGCTGTCGAGAGTACAGGCGAGGCCGTCGAAAATGTCGGAGAAGGCGCCCAATCGGCGGTAGAAGATGTCGGTGAGGGTGCCGGCGAGGCTACCCAGCAAGTTGGCGAAGGCGCGGGTCAGGCCGCAGGCGAAGTTGGCCAAGGCGCTGGACAAGCGGCGGGCGAGGTAGGTCAAGGAGCAGGTCAAGCCGCAAGCGAAGTCGGTGAAGGGGCCGGACAGGCCGCCCAGGAAGTCGGCGAAGGTGCAGGCGAAGCGGCCGAGAGTGCCGGGCAGGCCGCGGAGGAAGTAGGTGAGGGTGCAGGACAGGCCGCCCAGGAGGCGGGGCAGGGCGCGGGACAGGCAGCTCAAGAAACTGGCGAGGGCGTCGGACAGGCGGCCGAAGGTGCGGGCGGCGCTGTCGGGCAAGCCACGGACCAAGCGGGCGAAACAGCGCAGAGAGTCCAAGGCGCCGTTGATCAGTCAGGGAACGTAGCGGATCAGGCGGAGGGCGCGGCAGGTCAGGCCGCGCAAAGAGTGCAGGATAGCGCCGGCCAGGCGGCTGACCAAGCACAGGGCGCTGCGGGTCAGGCCCAGGAGACCACCGGAGGAGCGGCCCAGCAGGCACAGGGCGCTGCCGGACAGGTGTCCGATCAGACCGAACAGGCCACTCAATCGGTGGAGGAGGCCGCAGGTCAGGCCGCGGACGGAGCCGAAGGCGCCGACGAAGACCAGGCTGATCCCGAGGGCGAGATCGACGAGAACGCCAATGAAGATCGTCGGATCGTACGGCGCGCGGTGGATCAGACCGGGGACATCATCGAGATCACCCTTGACGAAAACGGCGAGATCGTGGACGAAGATGTGGTTGGCAACGTCGGCAGTCTACCCGTGGAGGACGAGTACATAGACGACGATGGCCGGGTCGTGAGCCGGGTAAGGGACGAGGCGGGGAACGCCATCGAGCGAATATTTGACGACGAGGGGAGTATAGTGGGTGTAAGGGTTGTTTGAGTGGGAAGCAAGGTCGAGAGGGCTGAGCGGTGAGGAGAGATAGGTGACCGATAAACACACGGAGGCTTTGGAGAAGCTCAACCGGGGCATCCAGGAGTCCAGGCAGGATGTCCAGAAACGGACGATGAACCTGGCCCAGGGCTACTTCGATGACTCGGCCGAGGTGCTCAAGCAACACATAAAAGAGAACCGCGAAACGCTGAAGGACCTGCCGGACCAGATCCCGGGGGGACGAGAAGAAGCCTTCCAGGAACTGTTTCAGGAGTTGATGGACAACTACTCGAACATGGAGGAGGCCATCAGGGAGGCACGGGAGAACGTCGCCAACCTGGATACGGATCGGATCAGGCGCCAAGGAGAGATCGAAGCCACAGACGCGGCACGTCGCCAGGCGAAAGAGCTGGGCGTGGACCTTACGAAGGTCGAAGGCTCGGGAGCTGACGGACGCATCATCGTACCCGACGTGGTAGAGGCGGCCGAGAGAATGGAAGACGAAGCCGGCGGGGATGAGGAGCCCGACGCCTCGGAGAACGGGGCGGCGGAACAGGCCCAGGAAGCAGCGGGCCAGGCCACCGATCAGGTAGAACAGGCTGCGGGTCAGGCCCAGGAGGCCGCCGGGGGGGCCGCCCAGCAGGCCCAGGACACGGCCGGGCAGGCGGCCCAGCAGGGGCAGCAGGCCGCGGGGCAGGCCACCGACCAGGCGGGCCAAGCCGTGCAGGGCGTGCAGGACACGGCCGGCCAGGCTACCCAGCAGGCTGGACGAGCCGCGGGGCAGGTACAGGACACTGTTGGTGGGCTCGTTGGGGGTGGCCAAGAGGACGGCGGGGGTCCCCTGGGCGGGGTCACCGATCAGGTAGGACAGGTTGCTGGTCAGGCCCAGGAAGTAGCCGGGCAGGCCACCGACCAGGCCGGCCAGGTCGCGGGCCAGGCGCAGGACGCCGCGGGAGGAGCCACCCAGCAGGCCCAGGAGACGGTGGGCTACGCGGCGGAGAATGCGCAGAACGCCGCTGGGCAAACCACGGGGGGAGGCGAAGCCGAGGAGCCGAGGGCCACAAACGCCGCCAGGCGTAGAGCGAAGGAGCTGGGCGTAGACCTGTCCACGATCGAGGGCACGGGCTCCGGGGGGCTCATAACCATCCAGGACGTGGTGCGCTCCTGACACGATGAAGAAGGAAGGAACAGGTGAGCCGCAGAACCCGGACATCGCGCTCGTTGTCGACGTCAGGATGCGCGAGTTGTGCTTCGATAGAGCGTCGAACCCGGAGGTGCGCTTCCGGGGAAACACCAGGCGCAACTCGGTGTGGGGGAGCAGGCGCGAGAACCTGCCGGACGAGGTCCGGGAGGGCGTCGTCTATCGCAACGCCGGGGTCCGGTTGCGTATCGCCACCGAGATGGTTAGCGCCGATCCCGGTTCTTGGAATAGTTCCGACAGCGGAGGGGTAAAGATAGGTCTGGAGTTTCCAGAACGGACCAACGGAGAGCAAAGACCCAAGGGTAAAGAGGAGAAAGAGTGAGCGAACAAACGCAAAACCTTCAGCAGCAGACGCAGGATCAGGCCCTGCAGCAGGCCCAGGACTTCTTCGCGCGATCCATGGGCAGAATTAAGGGCCGGATGCAGAGCGACAGCGCCCAGCTCGAAAGCTTTATGCAGCAACTTCCCGAGGATTCGCAGGCCCAGATCCAGGAGATGACCGACTCCTACACCCAGTTCGGGGACAGCATAGATCAGGCCACCCAGGATGCTGGGGTGCAGGACGTGATGGAGGAAGAGGCCCAGGAGGCGAGGCAGAACGCAGACGAAGCTACGGGCCAGGGCCAGGATCCCGCCCAACAAGCCTCCGACCAGGTGCAAGACGTGGCCGGAGACGGCGCCGAGCAGGTCCAAGACGCAGTCGGCGGGGCCGCCGATCAGGCGCAAGAGGCGGTCGGCGGGGCCGTTGACCAGGCGCAAGAGACGGCCGGTGAGGTTGCTGACCAGGCGCAAGAGACGGCCGGTGAGGCTGCTGACCAGGCCAGCCAGGTGGCGGAGAACCTGCCCGAAGGTTTCGAGGCGATAGACGAGCCCACCACCGACGAGGAAGGCAACACCGTCGTGCGCGCCGAGGATACCGAGGGGAACCTCACGGACTTCACCTTCGACCCGCAGGGCGAGCTAGTGGACGAGGCCCTGGCGGACGAGGCCAGCCAGATGGCGGAGAACCTGCCCGAGGGCTTCGAGGCGGTGGGCGACCCGACCACCGACGAGCAGGGCAACACCGTCCTGCAGGGCCAGGACGAGCAGGGCAACACCGTGACCGTCCAGCGCGCCGCGGATCCTGAGGGGAACGTCGTTGACTCCACGTACGATCAGCAGGGCAACCTGATGGACGAGACCCCGGTGGAGAATCCCGCCCCTCCCGGGTCCACGTCCTCGCACACGACCACGACCCGACCCTCCGCGAACGAGGAGAGCACCGAAGATACTTCGTGGACGGACAGTGATACGACGACGGTCGATCAGCAAAAGGGCAGCGAGGGCCTTCTGGGCGGCGGCCTTCTCAGCCTGGACCTCCTCCCGCCCATGGAGAAGCAAACGACCACCGTGGAATCTCAGGACTCCGAGGATGTCGACGAGTCGTCGTCGGAGTCGTCATCCCAAGGAGGGGAAGAGCAGCAGGGAGATGAAGCTGAGCAGGGGGAGGAAGGCGGCGGCGGCGGTGGACCCGTCGATCAGGTGCAGGACACAGTGGGCGGCGTGACCGAGGGCCTGCCCGTTGTTGGAGGCGGCGGCGGCGAAGGCGGAGGACCCGTCGATCAGGTGCAGGACACAGTGGGCGGCGTGACCGAGGGCCTGCCCCTTGTGGGCGGCCTGACCGGCGGCGGAGATGACGAGGAAGAGGAAGGTGGCGGTGGTGGGGGCCTCGCCGGAGGCCTCCTGTAAACCTTCTGTAACGAGCCTGGTGGGGTTGATCCCGGTCAGCCCCACCGCTTACCGAAAACGAGAGTCAACGAGCAATAAGGAGACCAAGTGACTGACCAAGCACCGAACCTTGAGCAGCAGAATCTTCAGGCGGCCACCGAGAACGCCCAGAACTTCTACGGGCAGTCGATAGGCAGCCTCAAGAGCCAGGTCCAGAACTACCGCGAGCAGTTGGAGCAGTTCTCCCAGCAGCTCCCCGAGGATTCGCAGGCCCAGGTCCAGGAGATGATCGACTCTTACATAGAGCTCGAGAGCTCGATGGAGCAGGCGGCCCAGGATGCCGGAGTACAGGACCAGATGGAGTCGGCCGCCCAGCAGACCCAGCAGCAGATCCAGCAGGCCGCCGGAGGGGCCGCCCAGCAGGCACAGGACACCGCAGGGCAGGCAGCAGGCCAGGCCCAGGAAGTAGCCGGGCAGGCTACCGATCAGGCCGGCCAGGTGGCGGGCCAGGCCCAGGAGGCCGCCGGAGGGGCCGCCCAGCAGGCACAGGACACGGCCGGGCAGGCGGCAGGCCAGGCCCAGGAAGTAGCCGGGCAGGCCACCGATCAGGCCGGCCAGGTGGCGGGCCAGGCCCAGGAGGCCGTAGGCGGTCTCACCGGCGGTCTCACCGGCGGCGATCAGCAGGGCGGCGGGGGTCCCCTGGGCGGGGTCACCGATCAGGTAGGGCAGGTCGCGGGCCAGGCCCAGGAAGTAGCCGGGCAGGCTACCGATCAGGCCGGCCAGGTGGCGGGCCAGGCCCAGGAGGCCGCCGGAGGGGCCGCCCAGCAGGCCCAGGACACGGCCGGGCAGGCGGCCCAGCAGGGGCAGCAGGCCGCGGGGCAGGCGGCCCAGCAGGCCGGAGGCGGTCAGCAGCAGGGAGGCCAGCAGCAGGGAGGCCAGCAGCAGCCGAACGCTACGCAGGCCGCCCAGCAGAAGGCCCAGCAGATGGGCGTGGACCTCTCCCAGGTGCAGGGCTCCGGGGCTGACGGGCGCATCACCGTCAGGGACGTGCAGAGCGCCGCGGACCAGCAGTAGCCGCGGGTCCTGGAGAGCCGCCGTCGAAGGGAAGGAGCAGCTATGGACGACAAAGCCAAAGGCAAGGCCAAGGAAGCCTACGGCGCCTTGACCGGCGACGAGGCCAAGAAGGAGGAGGGCCGGGCGCAGCAGAGGAAGGCTGACGCCCAGGAGCAGGCGGCACAGCAGGCAAAGACCAGCCAGGCCAAAGAAGAGGCCAGGCAGGCGGAGAGGCAGCGGGACCGGCAGAAGGGTAAGGACAAGGGCCTGCTGGGCGGCGTCACGGACTCCTTGTCCGGGCGTGACCGCGGTCCCGGGACCTGACACGGCGGGACCACGCCGCAAAAAGAGCCGGGTTAGGGGTGCATCCCCGATGTTTGTTGGAGATGCATCCCACGCCCGGCTCTTCGCTTTCTAGCTACATTGACATTACCGCGGAGGAGTCGAAAGCGTATGGGTAGACGGAGGAGACGAAGGGGGCCTGGCAGCGGGAGGCACGCGAGCCGCGGTGGTGGTTCGAGGCGCAGAGTTTTCATAACCTCGGTAAGTCCTTCCGGAGACGTCAGCAGCGTCAGCCCCACCATCCGGGCTGTCGTTGAGGACAGGGACGGCAACCTCCTGTCCAGGCACGACATAGACCTGTACCTCGACGGGCAGGATAAGCGGTTCACCTACAGGCGGGCCACCGGCGAGCTGAAATGCCCCACCGGGAGGCTCTCCCCCGGCACCCACACGGTCGAGATAGCGGCCTACGTCGAAACCGACGACGGAGGGAGCAAGAGGGGCAACAAGAAATGGACCTTCAACGTAAAGAAGTAGGGGGCAGATAAGGAATGCGGTTTCGGGCACGGGCCATGCCGGGCGTCTGAGTCGCATTCGTGGCCTCTATTCGCGCGGCGAGAAAGCGATGCGGTCTTGGAGGTGTCCGCATCGTCAGGGACCCCATGAGGAGGGGATCGCGTGGCTAGGAGACGGAGGAAGAACAGCCGAAGTCCGCGCCGTTCCTCGGTCAGGGTCGTCAGGGTCACGAGGACGAAAGGCTCCGGCGCCAGTCAGACCACAAGCTATCGCGCGGCAGGCCTCTCCATAACCGGCGTGGGCCCCACCGGTAGAATTGCCAGCTCCCGTCCCACCATACGGGCGACGGTGAGAGACGAAGGGACCAACCTCTCCAAAAGGGACATAAGGCTGTACCTTGACGGGGCCGAGAAGATCAGGTTCCATTACGATCGGGTCAGCGGCCGCCTGAGCTACAACGTCCGCGGCGCGCTGTCTCCCGGCACCCACCGGGTGAAGATAGAAACCGAAGCCGAGTCCGGGGATAGTCGGGGACGATCCAACAGCACGGCCAGAAAGGGATGGACCTTCACGGTGGCGCGTTGAGAGCCCAGATAACGAGTTCGTACGATCACGGAGAGCCGGGCGCGGTCCGAGACAAATCGGACGTCCATGCGGGGCGTGGTTGAGAAAGCTGGCTTTTACCAACGCTAAGGGGGGGGTTGCGAAGACCACTACCTGCGTGAACATGGGGGCGGCGCTGGCGCTGGCGGACTACCGGACCCTCCTCGTGGATTGCGACACTCAAGGGCAGGTGGCCAAAAGCTTGGGTGTCCAGGCGGGTGAGGGATTGGCCGAGCTCGTGCAGGGCGACGCCGCCCTCGAGGACGTGCAGGTAGAAGCCCGCGAGAACCTGTTCGTAATCGCCGGCGGGGGGAATCTCTCCGGGGTGAAGCGCATGATCTCTCGGAGGGACATGCGCTCCGAGCTAGTGCTCAGCGAAGCCCTCGAAGGCCTACGAGGCTACGATTTCGTACTGCTGGACGCGGCGCCTTCGTGGGACGTCCTCAACGTCAACACCCTCTTCTACGTCGACGAGATCCTGATCCCGGTCTCGATGGAGGTGCTGGCGCTGCAAGGGATAGGCGACTTCCTAGGCCGCGTCAAAGAGGTGCAACGCTACCGGGAAGGTCTCCTTATACGGGGCATAATCCCCACCTTCTACGACGGTCGGGTAAAGAAAAGCGCGGAGATTCTGGAGCAGCTCGAGCGGCACTTCCCCGACAGCGTCTGGCCGGCCGTGCGTTACAATTCGAAGCTCTCGGAGGCGCCGGGTTTCGGCCAACACATCTTCGAGTACGCGAAAAGGAGTCACGGGGCCGCCGATTACGACCGCTTGGCGAAGCGGCTCACCAAAGGGGGATGAACGGAAGCATGGGCAGGAGAAAAAGCGTGCCGGACGACCTCATGGGGACCATCTTGAGCGAGAGCTTCGATGCCGTTGGCGAGAAAGCGGCCCTTTCAGAGTCTCATGGGTCGCCTGGCTCCGTCGTTTCCTGGGACGAGAAAGCGGAGCGGGTCGGCATCGCCTTCAACCTCTCCAAACAGCTCAGCGTCGAACTCGAGAAGCTGCGTTGGGAGCTTCGGTCGGGGGAGGATGTTCGACCTTCCAAGTCCGAGATAGCCGAGGTTGCGCTTCGCATGGCCGTTGAGGATGTGCGAGAGAGGAGCGAGGAGAGCGAGCTGTGGCGGAGGTTGGACGAACGTCGCGTGGCCCAGATCTCGATTGCCGCCGCCGGGACGACCCGGCGCAGCGTGGACGAATTCGGTTGGATCTTTGAGACCACTTACGACGAGAACGGGAAGATCATTGACGAGGACGTGGTCGGCACCGTCGGCGACCTTCCGGTGATGGACGAGTACGAGGATGAGCAAGGGCGGCTGGTGAGCGTGGCCAAGGACGAGCTGGGGAACACGTTCGAGCAGATCATGGACGAGGCGTTCAACACCCTCGGGACGAGGCTCCTTCGGAACGAAGATCAAGAGGTCCGGTAAAGCCGACGAAACCTCGCCCGTTTGGCGGCGATACGCGCTGCCCGGGAGCGGGGGGCGGGAAGAGATGGACCAGCAGCGCTAAGAGAAGTGGGACAGTTAAGGGAACCCACCCGGGCACGAGCCGTACCGGGCATCTGCTCGATGTTCCCAGCTCCTATTCGCCTGTCGAGTAAGGTCAGGCCAAACTTTCGCGATGGTTCTTGGAGAGGAGCAAAATGGCTGACGACACGAACGGCAAAAAGGCCAGGGTACGAGAGCTCAAGGAACAGCTCGTCAAGGCTGCCAGGATGTACGCCATGTGCCAGAAGGCCGAGGTCTCGGAGCCGATGGACGTGACGGGGCTCGCGGTCGCCGCCTTCGAGGATATGCAACTCAGGGAGGCCATGCTCTTCGTCCGAACGAACGAGCGGAACATAAAGGATCTGGCCTGGGCGCTCGGTAACTCCAACTCCGCCCAGGAGTTCGAGCAGAGGGTCAAGGAGATAAAGACCCTGCCGGACCGCGGCGAACCGCGCCGATAGGCCCTGGTGCAGTGTGGAGGAAAAACCATAGGGGTCCCCGCCACGAGCCACGCGAGCCGCATCTGGATGGGGGGTGGACCGGCCACCCAAGGTGTTGTGGTTCCGGAAGAAGCTTGTTTACGGCGCGACCTCTCGCCGCCTAGAATGACCGAAAAACGTGGAGGTACGGATGTCCGAGGGGTTCCCCCGGGGGGAGAGGTTGCTGCAAGACCGCCGCGCTTGGCGGCTG